>NZ_JFJV02000139.1:0-646 GCF_000611145.1 Cupriavidus sp. SK-3
CGACGCGCACGCGCAATTGTGTGTCACGAGCAACCTTCCTTGGCCTGGCCTTCAAGCTGATCGAGGAAGCCGAGAAAACATGGCGCCGCATCAATGGCGCCGAACACATCGAACTGCTCTTGAAGGGCGTTCCCTTCAAGGACGGAACTCCGGCGCATGACAATCCGCCGGTTCAGCAGAAACTCGCCGCCTGACGACCGGCCACGATCATCACCCCCCGTACACCACAATTGACTTTATCTCGCGCTGGCACGCGATGCCAGTATCGCGAACCGGCCGCGCCAGCCGGTGGGCACCGACGCCCGGCTCGGCGCTAGCTGGGGCGAGCACAACAAGCCCCTGCTCTTCGTGGTGGTCGTGGGAGAAACCGCACGAGCGGCGGACTGGCGGCTCAGTGGCAGGTCGCCCCATAACACGACGCCGAACCTGGCGCAGCGCGCTGTGATCAATTTCGCTCAAGTCACCAGTTGCGGCACCAATACCGAGGTCTCTTTGCCCTGTATGTTCTCGTCCCAGGGACGGCGCAATTACGACGAAGATGCCATCAAGGCCAGCGAGTCTTTGCTACACGTCATCGGACGAGCGGGACTGAAGGTGGGGTGGGCAGACAATCAATGTAAGCGAGTCGGCAGGGCCGTGGTGACTG
>NZ_JFJV02000140.1:0-106 GCF_000611145.1 Cupriavidus sp. SK-3
CGGCCCCCGGTAGCGGAACCGTTGCCCATTCTCCAATCTGCCGTTACCGGCGCAGGCCATCACGACACATCGCCTGTCAATGGTTTCGTGGTGGGGCGGGCGCGGT
>NZ_JFJV02000140.1:255-344 GCF_000611145.1 Cupriavidus sp. SK-3
GTACCACGCATCCCAGAAGCTGGCGGGTTCGTGGCCCTTCAAGCCGGTACCGGCAGAGGCCCGCCGGAACTCCGGGCCGTACGACGAAA
>NZ_JFJV02000140.1:472-572 GCF_000611145.1 Cupriavidus sp. SK-3
GATGCCAACACCGTTAAAAAGCATCCAACCACCTACACAGAAGGGCCCTTGCCCCCAACAACCAACAACCAACAACAACAACAACAACAACAACAACAAC
>NZ_JFJV02000141.1:0-518 GCF_000611145.1 Cupriavidus sp. SK-3
GTCATCACTACCGCGCTGATCCCGGGCCGCCCGGCGCCGGTGCTGCTCAAGGAAGAGACCGTGAAGGCGATGAAGCCGGGCTCGGTGGTGGTCGACCTGGCTGCGGCGCAGGGCGGCAACTGCCCGCTGACGGTGGCCGACGAAGTGGTGGAGCGCCATGGCGTCACGCTGATCGGCCACACCAACCTGGCCGGCATGGTTGCGGCGGACGCCTCCGCGCTCTACGCGCGCAACGTGCTCGACTTCCTCAAGCTGATCACCGACAAGGATGGCAAGCTCGCCATCGATATGAAAGACGACATCGTAGCGGCTTGCCTGATGACCAAGAGCCGTGAACTGGAACTGACAAGCTGAGGAGAAGTCCATGGAAATGGTGAACCACACGGTGATCAACCTGATCATCTTCGTACTGGCGATCTACGTGGGCTACCACGTGGTCTGGACGGTCACACCGGCCCTGCACACCCCGCTGATGGCCGTGACCAACGCAATCTCGGCCATCATCATCGTCGGCGCCA
>NZ_JFJV02000141.1:649-1964 GCF_000611145.1 Cupriavidus sp. SK-3
GGAGCCCAAGGCCAAGCCCGCGGGCGCCCATGGCAAGGAGGCCGCGGCATGAGCAATCTCGTGAGCATGAACCTCGTCACCCTGCTCTACCTGCTGGCCTCGGTGTGTTTCATCCAGGCGCTCAAGGGCCTCTCGCATCCCAGTTCCGCACGGCGCGGCAACGCCTTCGGCATGACCGGCATGGCCATCGCGGCGGTAACCACGCTGGTGCTGATCGCCAAACTGAAGAACGACTTCGTGGCGGCAAGCGCCGACCCGTCATCGGTCGCCGAAGGCCTGGCGCTGATCTTCGGCGCGCTGGTGGTCGGCGGCGGCATCGGTGCCTACGTGGCGAAGAAGGTCGAGATGACCAAGATGCCCGAACTGGTGGCCGCCATGCATTCGCTGATCGGCCTGGCCGCCGTCTTCATCGCGGTGGCGGCGGTGGCTGAGCCAGCCGCCTTCGGCATTGCGCCCGCGGGCTCGCATGACATCCCGCTGGGCAACCGCATCGAGCTGTTCATCGGCTGCTTCGTCGGCGCCATTACCTTCTCGGGTTCGGTGATCGCCTTCGGCAAGCTGGCCGGGCGCTACAAGTTCCGGCTGTTCCAGGGCGCGCCGGTGTCCTTCGCCGGCCAGCACATGCTCAACCTGGTGCTGGCGGTGGCGATGATCGGCTTCGGCGTGGCCTTCTTCCTGTCGCAGGCCTGGATGCCCTTCCTGCTGATGCTGGCGATCGCCTTCGTGCTGGGCGTGCTGATCATCATCCCGATCGGGGGCGCCGACATGCCCGTGGTGGTGTCGATGCTGAACTCGTACTCGGGCTGGGCGGCCGCCGGCATTGGCTTCTCGCTCAACAACCCGATGCTGATCATCGCCGGCTCGCTGGTTGGCTCCTCCGGCGCCATCCTCTCGTACATCATGTGCCGCGCGATGAACCGCTCGTTCTTCAACGTGCTGCTCGGCGGCTTTGGCAACACCGCGGCAGCCGCCACGGCAGGCGGTGCGGAACAGCGCAATGTCAAGGCCGGCTCGGCCGACGACGCGGCCTTCCTGATGAGCAATGCCGAGACCGTGATCATCGTCCCTGGCTACGGCCTGGCGGTGGCGCGCGCGCAGCATGCGCTCAAGGAACTCACCGAAAAGCTGGTCGAGAAGGGGGTAACGGTGAAGTACGCCATCCACCCGGTGGCGGGCCGCATGCCGGGCCATATGAACGTGC
The DNA here is from genome assembly GCF_000611145.1 of Cupriavidus sp. SK-3. Lineage (NCBI taxonomy): Bacteria > Pseudomonadati > Pseudomonadota > Betaproteobacteria > Burkholderiales > Burkholderiaceae > Cupriavidus > Cupriavidus sp. SK-3. The sequence continues at coordinate 1,851 of NZ_JFJV02000141.1, forward strand.
TGCTGGCCGAGGCCGAGGTCCCTTACGACCAGGTCTTCGAGATGGAAGACATCAACAGCGAGTTCGGCCAGGCCGACGTGGTGCTGGTGCTGGGCGCCAACGACGTGGTGAACC
>NZ_JFJV02000141.1:2069-17936 GCF_000611145.1 Cupriavidus sp. SK-3
CTCGATGGCGGCGGGCTACGCGGGCCTGGATAACGAACTGTTCTACATGGACAAGACCATGATGGTGTTCGGCGACGCCAAGAAGGTGGTCGAAGACATGGGCAAGGCAGCCTGAGGCAGCTTTGGCCGGGCAACCCCGGCATCCATTCTGGAAATCAAAGGAGATCTTGCATGAAAGCGCATCCCGCCCCTAATCCGTTTGCCGACCTGGAGGGCAAGGTCGCGCTGGTGACAGGCGCATTCGGCGGCCTGGGCCGGCACTTCGCCCTGACCCTGGCGCGTGCCGGATGCCGGGTTGCACTGGCCGGACGGCGCGTCGGCGAAGGCGAGGCATTGCTTGCCGCGCTCCGCGAGGAAGGCGCTGAAGGCTGCGTGGTTCCGCTCGACGTCATGGACCCGGCCTCGGTGGCGTCGGCCTTCGCGGCCACGGCCAGCGCGTTGGGCACGGTCGACATCGTGGTCAACAGCGCAGGCATTGCTGTCACGCGTCCCGCCATCGAGGTGGCGGAGGACGAATGGCAGAGCGTGATCGACACCAACCTGAGCGGCGCGTGGCGGGTGGCACAGCATGCGGCGCAGATGATGCGCGATGGCGGCAAAGGCGGCAGCATCGTCAACATCGCCTCGATCCTTGGTATGCGCGTTGCCCAGCAAGTGCCCGCCTATACCGCGGCCAAGGCTGGACTGATTCACCTGACACGGTCGCTCGCGCTGGAATGGGCGCGGTATGGTATCCGCGTCAATGCGCTGGCACCGGGGTATTTCGAAACCGACATCAACCGGAGCTTTTTCGAGACCGATAGCGGCCAGGCACTGGTCAAACGGATCCCGCAACGCCGGCTTGGGCGGCCGGAGCAACTCGACGGCGCGCTGCTCCTGCTGGCATCGAGTGCTTCGGATTACATCACTGGCGCCGTATTGCCGGTGGATGGCGGGCACATGGTCAGCACGCTTTAGCCCGAAGCGAACGACACAACCAATCGAAGAGACCCCGTAGTGGATCGGGGCACAGGGAGACAGACACGATGACGCATGCCAGCGCGCAATGCGAGACCGCCCCGGCGGATAAACACCCACCGGATCTGGATTGCAACAGGCTGGCGGCCTTGCTGCACGGCCAGGGCCTGATCGAGCGGCCCTCGCTCACGGCGGAACGGCTGGCCGGCGGCCAGTCCAATCCCACCTATCGGATCTGGTGCGAAGGGCGGCAATATGTACTGCGCACCAAACCCCCCGGCAAGCTGTTGTCGTCCGCCCATGCCATTGACCGCGAATATCGCGTGATGCATGCACTGCGGGACAGCGAAGTGCCCGTCCCGCGACTGTTCCTCTACAGCGAGGATGTGTCGATCCTGGGCAGCCCCTTCTACGTCATGGAGTTCCTGCAAGGCAGGGTCATGTTCGACCAGTCGCTGCCCGGCCTGGCGCGTGAGGAACGCACGGCGATCTACCGGGAAATGAACCGGGTGATAGCGGCATTGCATCGAGTGGACTATCAACAGGCAGGTCTCGCCGACTATGGCAAAAGCGGAAACTACATCGCACGGCAAGTGAGCCGCTGGGCACGCCAGTGCCAGGACACCGGCACGGACGGCAATACCGCGCTGGAGGCCCTGGCCGACTGGCTTCCGCGCCATCTTCCGCCGGAACACCAGACCAGCCTTGTCCACGGCGACTTCCGCATGGACAACCTGCTCTTTCATCCAACCGAGCCGCGCGTACTCGGTGTCCTGGATTGGGAATTATCGACGCTGGGCCACCCGGTGGCCGACCTTGCCTACCAGTGCATGGGCTGGCATATCCCGGCATCGCTCTGGCGCGGCATTGGCGGACTGGACCTGCACGACCTGGGCATTCCGGACGAGGCCACCTACATTCGGTGGTATGGCGATGCCAACGGCATGCAGGAGATGGAACATTGGGACTTCTACCTCGCCTATAACTTCTTCAGGCTGGCCGCCATCATGAACGGCATTGCGCGGCGCGCGGAAGGCGGCAATGCGGCGGCCGCGGATGCGCTGGAAACCGGCCGCAAGGCAAGGCCGCTTGCAGAACTGGGCTGGGAATATGCGACCCGCTACGGGGCAACGCGGTCAGGCGGCGGCAAGTGCGCCTGAAGCGTCGTTTGCCCGGCGCATGAAGCGGCCTGATGGTGCCAGCCCGCTTGCAGGCCAGCGGGTAGCCGGGCGCTTCGCCCGGCCAGCCCCGGCTGGCCTCCCCCTCACGCCACCTTCGGGAAATCCACCACGGTATCGTTGACGCGATTGACCATATTGGTGAACAGGATCGCACTGACCGCCTGGATGGCCTCGATGATCTGGCGGTCGGTATAGCCGGCTTCGCGCACATTGGCGACAGCGCTGGCGGGCAACGTGCCGGCGGTCTTCACCAGGGCCAGCGCAAAGCGGACCAGGGCGTCGATCCTGCTGTCTTCCGGGTAGCTGCCGGCGCGCAGTTCGCGTGTCTGCTCCGCGCTGTAGCCCGCCATCTTGCCGGTCATGGTGTGCGCGGCGACACAGTAATCACAAGCCGAGGCTTCGCTGACAGAGAGATTGATGGCCTCCAGTTCGCGGGCGCTGAGGGTGGAGTTCTTCAGCAACGCCCCGGTTTGCAGCACGTTGGCAAGCACCTCGGGGGCATTGCTGCCGATAACCAGATAGGCGTTGGGCACCTTGCCGACGGCACCCTTGATCGCGGCGAACAACTGGGCGGTCTGGCCGGTGGCTTCAGTGGCGTTGATGGTGTGAAGACGGGACATGATGGACTCCGGTTAGTTTGGTCGATGGATCGCGCCGTGTTTATTGCGCTGCTTCCATGGACTGAAGTCTAGGCTTCCATCTTGTTATTTACCGCATACAATAGTCGCAATCTCTTGCTCCATCGTCTCAACATCCCGTCATGGACGCCTTGACCGAACTGGTGCGCATGCTGGCTCCCGCCGGCACCGTGGACCTGCACTGCCACTTCGCCGGCAACTGGCGCGTGGACAACGCGGCGGCGCCGCCCGGGCACCTTCCCTATCACATCATCCTGGGCGGGCAGGCGCGCGCGCTGGTGGAGCAGGACGCGATCGCACTTGGCGCGGGCGATGTGCTGCTGTTTCCCCATGGCACCGCGCACACGCTGCGCAGCCTGCCGGACGGCGCAGCGCCCGCCGGCGTGGACATGCCGGCCCACCGGACGCGCTTCAACGGCTTGCTGACGGAAGTGACGGTGCCGGGCGACGAGCGTCCGCTGGATATGTTGTGCGGCACCTTTGTGCTGGGCTTGCCGGGCACCATGCTGTTGCGCAACCTGCCGCCCGTGCTGCGCATCGCCACCGCCGAACGCGCGGATTGCGCCTGGCTGGATGCCTTGATCGGCATGATGCGCAACGAAGCCCAGGCACCCGAGCCCGGCGGCATGGCGGTCATCGCGCAGCTTTCCACCGCCTTGCTGACCTTGCTGCTGCGCGCCCTGATCGCCCAGGGCGGGGTCACGCACAGCCTGCTGGCGCTGATGGCCGATGCACGCATGTCCAGGGCGATCGATGCCGTGCTGCGCGCACCCGCCGGGCCGTGGTCGGTGGCGTCGCTGGCCGAGACATGCAATATGTCGCGGGCGACCTTTGCCCGGCGCTTTACGCAACTCAGCGGCGAGACGCCGCTGCAGCTGGTCACCACCTTGCGCATGGAAATGGCCGCCCGCCTGCTGACACAAGACCGCGATTCCGCGGCCAGCATCGGCGAGCATTGCGGCTATGCCTCCGAGGCGGCATTCGGGCGGGCCTTCAAGGCGTATTTCGGCATGGGGCCAGGCGCGTTCCGGCGCGAGGCGCGGGAACGCCGCGCAGCCGCCGCCGTGGCGGCGGATACCAGGAGCTAGGCGGCGGCACGCCGGGCCTCGTAGACCTGCAGGTGGGCATAGGCGATGCGCGCCAGCGGCGCGTCATGTCCCAGCCGCGCGGCGCGCTGCGCCATGTCGCCGACGATGTCCAACGCCTCCAGGCGGGGCGCGCCTTGCGCGATGTCGCGCATCATCGAAGCGGCCCACGTCGAGGTCTCGTCCAGCAGCCGCGCGGCCATCGCATCGGCCACCGGCTCGGGCAAGGCATGCCCGGACAAGCGCGCCACCGCCGCGCACTCGTCCATGGCCTGGCGCATCAGCGCCCGTCCGTCGGCCGTCCTGACGATCTCGCCGACGGTGCCGCGCATCAGGCACGTCATCAGCGCACCGGCCGAGATCATCACCCATTTGTTCCACAGCGCCTGGTCGATCGCCGGCGACAGTTCGCGCGCGCCAGGCGTGCTCGCGGCGAGTGCATGAAATGCGCCGGCCAGCGCTTGCGCCGGTTCGGCACGGGCGCCCACGACGAGTCTGTCGAGCGCCCCCTGGTGCACCACCGCGCCCGCAGCGTCCAGCGTGGTCGCGATGTAAGAGACACCGCCGAGCACCCTTTCCCGGCCGTAGCGCGCATCCAGCGTCTCATATGCGCGCAGGCCATTGACCAGAGGCAGGATCGCCGCGCCCTTGCCGTGGGTGCCGTCCAGCGCCGGGTCCAGCGCTTGCATCGCGCTGGCCAGGTCGTAGGTCTTGCAGGCCAGCAGGACGAGGTCGTAGTCCGCCCTGACGTCACCGGAGAGCACGGTCTTTACGGCAGTATGGATATCGCCAAGCTCGCTGCGCACGACCAGGCCGTCCCTGGCCAGCACCTCGGCGCGCCGTGGCCGCACCAGGAACGTGACATCGGCGCCCGCCTGCATCAGCCGTCCGCCGTAGTAACCGCCCATGGCGCCAGCGCCCAGGACCAGAATCTTCATGACGTTCCCCGCTTCGATGGATGGGTTGGTGTAACAAAAAACTGGCTATGAGGCGTCGCCCGACAAGAAGCCGGCAGCAGATTCGAGCCGCCGGCGCATGCCGTCTCCGGCGGCGGGGCCGGGCACCAGCGCGTGCCGCGCGAAACTCAGCCGTTCCCCCGTGCCGGCGTCCACCAGCACCGGTTCGACGACCTTGCCGGTTTCCTTGTCGAGCAACTCCACGCTGGGGCCTTCCGGCGCGAAGTGCTTATTGCCCCAGGCCAGCATGGCCAGCAGCACGGGCAGGAAATCGCGCCCGCACTGGGTCAGGACATACTCGTAGCGCGGCGGCTTCTCGGAGTACTGGCGGCGCTCCAGCAAACCCTCCTCCACCAGCGCGGTCAGGCGGCGCGTGAGCATGTTGGGCGCGATATCCAGGTTCTTCTGGAAGTCGTCGAAACGCCGTGCGCCATAGAACGCCTCGCGCATCAGCAGCATGCTCCACCACTCGCCAACCCGTTCCAGGCCACGGGCGATGGGGCATTGCATGTTCCTGAAGGTCTTTCTTTGCATGGTCGAGGGCTCCAATCCGGCATCTTGATACTTTCAACATGATAGCTGGATTGAAATGTCCCGATGCCGGAAAACCCGCCCTGCCAGTGCTGCTTAATCCAGGACTTCGAGCGCCAGCGCGATGCCCTGCCCACCCCCGATGCACAGCGTCACGATGCCCCTGCGTATCCCATCCGCGCGCATCGAATAGAGCAGGCGCGTGGTCAGCACCGCGCCGGTCGCGCCGATCGGGTGGCCATGCGCGATGGCGCCGCCATCCACGTTGATGATGTCGAGCGGCAGCCCGAGTTCGCCCGCGACCGCCAGCGGCACCGCCGCGAAGGCCTCATTGATCTCGATCCGCCCGATATCGCCCAGCGTCCATTGCGCGCGCCGCAGCGCCTGGCGCACGGCGGGCACGGGGCCAAGGCCGAACAGACCCGGCTCGACCGCGCCGACGCCGTAGGCCACCAGCCGCGCCATCGGTGCCAGGCCCTGGCTCTCGGCCAGGGTGCGTTCGGCGACGAGCATGGCAGCCGCGCCGCTATTGAGCCCCGGCGCATTGCCCGCGGTGATGGTGCCATCCTTGCGGAACGCGGGGCGAAGCTTGCTGAGAATCTCGAATGTGGTGTCCGGCCGGTTTGCCTCGTCCACGCTGAACATCGCCGTCCCGCCCTTCGCCTTCACCGGAACGCCAACGATCTGCTCCACGAAACGGCCTTGTTCCTGCGCGTGGGCAAAGCGGCTCTGCGAGCGCTCCGCCCAGCGGTCCTGTTCATCGCGGCCAATCTTGTTGCGGGTCACCAGATCCTCGGTATGCCAGCCCGAGTGCTCGCCCGAGAAGGCATCCACCAGCCCGTCGCGCAGCATGCTGTCCTGCAGCACCGCGTCGCCCATGCGGCTGCCCCAGCGGCCGGCGGGCATCAGGTAGGGAGCCTGGTCCATGTTCTCCATGCCGCCGGCAACCGCTGCATCGACATGGCCAAGCCAGATTTCATCGGCGGCGCTGGCGATGGCCTGCGCGCCGGACCCGCACACGCGGTTGACGGTCATCGCGGGCAACGACACCGGCAGGCCCGCGCCGATGGCGGCCTGCCGCGCCGGATTCATCCGGTTGCCCGCCTGGATCACATTGCCGAACACCACGCTGCCGATCCGCTCCGGGTCCAGCCCGGAGCGGCGGACCGTCTCGCGGGTGGNACCGTCTCGCGGATGACGGCTGCCCCCAGCTCGGTCGCCGGCGTGGCCTTGAGCGAACCGTTATAGGCGCCTATGGCGGTGCGAACGGGGTGGCATAACACGACTTCCCTGGTTTTCATCACAGACTCCCTGGCTTGGTGGACGAGGATGGCCGCGCGGCCGCGGACCATTCGGCTTGGGCTTCGCCGGCGGGAACACCGCGCGGCGCCTTGCAGTAGCGGTTATCGGCACGGGCGCATCCCACGCCGCTGTCGCGCGGGCGCTCCGTAGCCGCATGGACGGGCTGGGCCGCCATGCCGGCAAGCAGCGCGGCGCTGGCTAGGGCGCTGGCTAAAATGGCTTTCATCATGCATCTCCCGATTGAAGGTCTCAATGCGCGTCGGCCGACGGCGCTTTCGGCGGCGCCACCTTGCGCATCAGCGGCACCATCGCGGTGGTGACGACAAAGCAGACCATGATGACCACGAAGGCATCGCCGAAGGTCTGCGTCTGCGCCTCGCGCCACGCCAGCGCCCATAGTTGCCTGAGCGCCGCGCTCTGCGAGTCGGTGGTGTCGTGGCCCCACGCGGCCAGATTGCTGCCTACTGCCTGCAGCAGCGCACCCATCGCTTCGTTGCCGTAGTTCAGGTGTTCGGCGATACGCTGGAAATGCAGGTTGGTGCGGTCGTTCAGAATCGTGGCGCAACTGGCGATGCCGATCGCGCCGCCCAGGTTGCGCATCAGGTTGAACAGGCCGGATGCCAGCTTGAGCCGCTCCGGCGACAGCGCCCCGAGCGTGAGCGTGACCGCCGGCGCCACCGCGAACTGCTGCGCCATGCCGCGAAACGCCTGCGGCAGCAGCAATTCCTGCGCGCCCCAGTCATGCGTGATGGGCGCGAACTGCCACATCGAAAACGCAAAGCAGCCCAGCCCGAACATCATCAGCCAGCGCAAGTCCACACGGTTGGCGAAGAAGGCGTACACGGGAATCGACATGACCTGGAACACGCCGGTGGAAAACACCGCCAGCCCGATCTGCAACGCGCTGAAGCCGCGCACGCGGCCGAGGAACAGCGGCGTGAGATAGATGGTGGCGAAAATGCCCACGCCGGCCATGAAGGAAAAGAAGCAGCCCAGCGCGAAGTTGCGGTCCTTGAGCGCGCGCAAATCCACCACCGGCTGCGCATAGGTCAGGCTGCGCCAGACAAAACCCACGCCCGCGATGCCCGAGATCCAGGCCGTGGCGCGAATCGCGTCGTCGCCGAACCAGTCCCAGCGCGGGCCTTCCTCCAGCGTGTATTGCAGGCAGCCGAGGAACAGCGCCATCAAGGTCATGCCGAGGTAGTCGGCGCCGCGTATCAGGGACCAGTTGGGCCGGTCCACACGCACCAGCATGGGCACGGCTACGGTGACGAAGATACCGGGAACCAGGTTGATGAAGAACAGCCAGTGCCAGGAGTAGTGGTCGGTGATCCAGCCGCCCACGGTGGGTCCGAGCGTAGGCGCCAGCGAAGCCAGGGCCCCGATGGTGGCGGCGGCGATGACGCGCTGCTTGCCGCCGAAGAACGCAAAGGCGGTGGTGAACACCAGTGGGATCATCGAGCCGCCCAGGAAGCCCTGCATGGCGCGAAAGGCGATCATGCTCTGGATGTTCCAGGCAATGCCGCACAGCAGGCTGGTCAGCGTGAAGCCGGCCGCCGACACGGCAAACAGCCAGCGCGTGGACATTACCCGCGACAGCCAGCCCGACAACGGGATGACGATGATCTCGGCGATCAGGTAGCTGGTCTGCACCCACACGGTTTCATCGGTGCCGGCCGAGAGCCCGCCGCCGATATCGCGCAGCGAGGCCGAGACGATCTGGATATCCAGCAAGGCGATAAACATGCCCACGCACATGGTGGCGAAGGCGAACACCTTGGCGGCCGTGGTCATGGAGGCCGCGGAAAATGCCGGGGGTGAAGGCTTGGTCTCGGCCGGCTGCGCGCCCTGCCCGGGCGCGGCAAGGACGCCGGTGCTCATGGCTGCACCTGCGCATCCGCGCGGGAATCGACTTCCGCGACCACGGACAGGCCGGGCCGGAGCATGGCCAGCGTCGCCTCGTTCTCCTCCAGCATGATGCGCACCGGCACGCGCTGGACAATCTTGGTGAAGTTGCCGGTGGCGTTCTCCGGCGGCAGCACGCTGAACTGCGCGCCGGTGGCCGGCGCCAGGCTGGTTACGCGGCCGTGGAAAACACGCCCCGGCAGCACATCGGCCTCCACGGTGGCGCGCATGCCCGGCCGCAGATGCGCAAGCTGCCCTTCCTTGAAGTTGGCATCGACCCACAGGCCGCGCGCCGGCACGATCGAGAGCAATTGCGTGCCGCCGGCGGCGTAGGCGCCCACGCGGGCGCGGCGGTTGCCGACAGTGCCGTCGATGGGCGCTCGCAACTCCGTGTAGCCAAGGTTCAGTTTGGCGATATCGCGCTCCGCGGTGGCCTGCGCGAGCGCCGCCTGGGCCTGCAGCTTCTGCGTGGCGATCACGTCGACCTGGCGCTGCGCGGCGAGCAGGCTGGCCTGCGCCTTCTGCGTGTTGGCCAGCGACTGCTTGTAATCGGAGTCTGCCTTTTGCGAGCTCTGGATCGATACGGCCGACTTGGCCGCCAGGCTCTGGTAACGGGCCTGGTCGTCGCGGGCTCGCGCGGTGTCGGCATCCACCGCCGTCACCGCCGCCCGGGCCTGGCTGATCACGGCCTCCTGCAGGGACCGGGTGGCGTCGAGATTGGCCAGCAGCGCCTGCTGGGCCGCCACCGCGCCTTCCGCCTTGGCCAGCGCGGCGCGGTAGTCGCGATCGTCGATGCGCGCCAGCAAGTCGCCTGCGTGCACCTGCTGGTTGTCGGTCACCGTGACTTCGGCCAGGTAGCCCGGCACCTTCGGCGCGATCACCGTCACCTCCCCGCCCACATAGGCATCGTCGGTGCTTTGCAGGAAACGGCCGTGCGACCACCAGTGCTGGCCGAAAGCCGCGGCGCCCAGGCCGGCGGCAACGAGCGCGCCGGTTATCAGCAGGCGCCTGGGGCTGAGCCGGGGTTTAGAGACGGGAACGGGCTCCGAGCCAGCACGCTCGGCGGCGATGTCGCTTGTCATGACGCTTCCTCTTGCTTTCGTATTGACGCTTTCAGATGTGGCCCGCTGCGGGCGGGACGTTCGGGGTGGCGGCCGCACGCGCGGCTGCCGATTTGTGAAGCTTGGCGCGCAAGCGCTCGCTGGCGGCCGGTCCGGGCACGACCATGTGATCCGCTTCGGTAATGGGTTGCCCGGTCGCCGCATCCACCAGGACCGGCGTCACGGTGGCGCCGGTATGCCGGTCCACCAGTTGCACGCTCTCGCCCTCGGGCGAGAAGTGGCGGTTGCCCCAGGCCAGCAACGCCAGCATCACCGGCCGGAATTCGCGGCCCCGCGCGGTCAGCAGGTATTCGAAGCGCGGCGGCCGCTCGCAATACTGGCGCCGCTCCAGCAGGTCCTCGCGCACCAGCGTCTCCAGGCGGCGGGCCAGCATGTTGGGCGCGATGCCCAGTTGCTTCTGGAAGTCGTCGAAGCGGCTCGCGCCATAGAACGCTTCGCGCAGGATCAGGATGCTCCACGGCTCGCCCACCCGCGCCAGGCTGCGGGCGATGGGACAAGGCGCATTGTCGAGCGGCTTTTTCTGCATGTTCGCGACCTCCGGAAATCAGGTTGCTATCAAGATGAAAGTTAGTATAGAGTTGTTAATATCATCATGCAAGTAACTTGTTAAACAAAGTCTTTGCGGCGGCGGACACGCCGCTTCCGGAATAACTGAAGGAGATGGAAATGCGTCGTACCCCGCCCCGCACCGAAACCGCCCCGGCGCATCCGCGCATCCGCACGCTTGCGACCCGGGCCACGGCACTCGCAGCGGCAACGCTGGCAGCGGTGGGCCTGGCTGCCTGCGCGGCGGTAGGCCCGGATTACCGGGTGCCCGCCACCGACACGGCGGCAAGCTACCCGCATGCCGATACGCTGGCCGCGCGCGAAGCGCAACGGCCCGCCCCCGCGCTGGATAGCTGGTGGACGGGCTTTGACGATCCCGCGCTGACGCGCATCGTCCAGCGCGCGCTGGACCAGAACCTGGACCTGGCCGCCGCGTTGGCCCGCGTGCAGCAGGCGCGCGCCGTTGCCGCCGAGGCCGGCGCGCAGTTGCTGCCGCAGGGCAGCCTGTCGGCGCAGGCAGTCAAGGAACGGCAATCGCTGGAAAGCCCGCTGGGCAAGATCGGCAGCCAGTTCCCGGGCTACAACCGGAATTTCGCGCTCTACGATGTGGGCGCCGGCGCAAGCTGGGAGATCGATTTGTTCGGCGGCCTGCGGCGTGGCGCGGAAGCGGCCGACGCCGAAGCGCAGGCCGCGCAGGCCGACCAGCTCGGGGTGCGCATCTCGGTCGCGGCCGAAGCGGCCGATGCCTATTTCCGGGTGCGCGGCGCGCAGCAGCGCATCGCCATTGCGCAGGACCAGGTCGCGACCAACGCCCGGCTGTTGGAGCTGGTGCGCCTGCGCTTGCGCGACGGCCTGTCGTCCAGCCGCGAAGTGGCCCAGGCGGAAGCGCTGGTGGCTCAGGCGCGCGTGACCATCCCGCCGCTGCGCATCGAGCTGCAAACCCAGTTGAACCGGCTCGATGTGCTGATGGGCGCCCAGCCCGGCACCTACGCCGCGGAGCTTGGCCCGCTGCAGGAGGGCGTGGCGGTGCCAGCCATCTCCGTGGCCCAGGGGCCCGCCGACCTGCTGCGCCGCCGCCCGGACGTGATCGCCGCAGAACGCAGGCTGGCGGCCAGCAGCGCCCGCATCGGGGCGGCCACCGCCGAGTACTATCCCAAGCTGTCGTTGTCGGCCCTGCTCGGCTTCGAGAGCCTGAGCGCCGGCAAGCTGTTTTCCGCTGCAGCGTTCCAGCCGCTGGCGGCGGCCGGTTTGCGCTGGCGCCTGTTCGATTTCGGCCGCGTCGATGCCGAGGTGGCGCAGGCCAAGGGCGCCAATGCCGAAGCGCTGGTCAATTACCGCAAGGCCATGTTGCGCGCCACGGAAGACGTGGAGAACGCCATCGTCACCCTCACCGAACTGGAGTCGCAAGGCAAGGAACTGTCCACCGAGATCGATGCCCACGTGCGGGCGCGTGGCGCCTCCGAAGACGCCTACAAGGGTGGTGCCGTCAGCCTGTTCGAGGTGCTGGACGAGGAGCGCCAGTTGCTGGCCGCGCGCGACCAGCAGGCCCGCGTGCATGCCGACAACGCGCGCGCCGCAGTGGCCACGTTCCGCGCCCTTGGCGGCGGCTGGTGACAAGCGTGGCTGGTGCTGGCGGGGCTAATCCGCAGGCACCGCCACCGCGGCCGCGAAAGGAGCGGTCGATCTTCAGGATATCCAGAGGGAACAGACATCCGCGCACCATTCGCGTGCCGCCGCACTCACCCGGCACACAGGCGCGCACAACTGGTGCGTGCGCCGTGCCGTTGACCGGCCTATTGCGTACAAAACATGCGCACCACGCTTGTATATCAGGCTGGCATACCTCTTGCCTCATAGCCTGCCATGACCTTCTCCATCCCATCCTTTACCGATGCCCCCGGCCCCATGCGCGGCAGCACATCCGCCGGGATCGCCGAGCGCATCACGCAATCGGTCCTGGCCCAGCGGCTGGCCCCCGGCACCCGGCTGGGCGAGCAGGCGCTGGCGGGACTGTTCGGCGTTAGCCGGACCCTGGTGCGCGAAGCGCTGACGCGGCTGGCGGCACGCGGCATCGTCACGGTGTCGGCCCGGCGCGGCTGGTTCGTGATCGAGCCATCCCGGCAGGAGGCCAGCCAGGCGTTTGCCGCGCGGCGCGCGATCGAACTGGGCTTGCTGCGCTATGCGGCACCGGTCTCGGCGGCTGCCATTGACCGGCTGCAAGCGCATGTGGCGCAGGAACAGCGCGCGCTGCGCGGCGACGACACCGCCCTGCGCAGCTACCTGCTGGGCGACTTCCATGTGTGCCTGGGCGAGTGCGTGGGCAATGTGCTGCTGGCCGACACGCTGCGCGACCTGACCGCGCGCACCACGCTGATCGCCATGCGCTACCAGTCCAGCCACCAGGCCAACGAATCCTGCGCCGAGCATGTGCGGATCGTGGCGGCGCTGGCCCGGGGCGACACGGAACGCGCCATTGCACTGATGGATGCGCATCTCGGCCACGTGGAGGCTGGCCTCAGCGCCGCCACGCCGGAAGTCCCACCCGATCCGCTTCGCCAGGCGCTGCGCCCGCTGGGGCCGCGCCCCTGAAGCATCGACTCTCGTTCGTACCCCGCCAACCTCATCACCTGATCACCTGATCGCCTAACCGCCTAATCGCCTCAACGGCAAGCTTGCAAGGACCCTTTATGAAACTCTCGAAACTCCTCCTCGGCCTCGGTGCCGCCGCCCTCGCCTTCTCGATGCAGACCGCCGGCGCCGAAGCGCTCGATGACGTGATCAAGGCCGGCGTGCTCAAGGTCGCGGTACCGCAGGACTTCCCGCCGTTCGGCTCGGTCAACGCCGAGATGAAGCCGCAAGGGCTGGACATCGACGTGGCGGCGCTGATCGCCAAAAAGATGGGGGTGAAACTGGAACTGGTGCCGGTGACCAGCACCAACCGCGTGCCCTACCTGCAGACAAAGAAGGTGGACCTGGTGATCTCCAGCATGGGCAAGAACCCCGAGCGCGAGAAGGCCATCGACTTCAGCGAAGCCTATGCGCCGTTCTATAACGGCGTGTTCGGCCCGGCCGACCAGAAAGTGACCGCCGCCGCCGACCTGGCCGGCAAGACCGTCGGCGTGACGCGCGGGGCTGTCGAGGACCTGGAGCTGAGCAAGATCGCGCCACCCACCGCCACCATCAAGCGCTACGAAGACAACAACGGCACCATCAGCGCCTTTCTGTCCGGCCAGGTGCAACTGGTGGCGACGGGCAACGTGGTCGCGGCCGCCATCCTCGCCAGGAACCCGCCCAAGAAGCCGGAGCCCAAGTTCCTGATCAAGAACTCGCCTTGCTTCATCGGCCTGAACAAGGGCGAACCCAAGCTGCAGGCCAAGGTCAACGCGATCCTGGCGGACGTGAAGAAGGACGGGGAACTCAATGCGCTGACGGTGAAGTGGCTGGGCATGCCGCTGCCGGCCACGCTTTGATACCGATGCCCTGAAACGGAAAGCCGCGCCGGACGGACGACCGCTCCGGCACGGTGTACAGCGCCAGCCTCGCGCGCATGCGCGCACCCGCGGCGCGCCCCCAACGAAGGCACTCGCATGTCCTATCAATTCGATTTCCTTTCAGCCTTCGACTATGCCAGCGTGTTCGCGCACGGCATCGCCGTGACTGCTGAACTCACCGTCGTGGGCGGCGTGCTGGGGGTAGCCCTTGGCATTGCCTGTGCCTGGGCGCGCACCCAGGGCCCGGCCTGGCTGGCGGCCATCGCGGGAGGCTATGTGGAGCTGATCCGCAATACGCCTTTCCTGGTCCAGCTGTTCTTTATCTTCTTCGGCCTGCCGAGCGCGGGCGTGCAACTGGGCGAAATGCAGGCCGCCATCCTGGCCATGGTGATCAACCTCGGCGCCTACAGCGCGGAGATTGTCCGCGCCGGCATCGCGGCCGTGCCGCGCGGCCAGCTGGAGGCAGGCGCGAGCCTGGCGATGGCGCCCTTCCAGGTGTTCCGCCACGTGGTGCTGCGCCCGGCCCTGAAGAAGATCTGGCCTGCGCTCTCCAGCCAGGTGGTGATCGTCATGCTGGGCTCGGCGGTGTGCTCGCAGATCGCCGCCGAGGACCTGACCTTTGCCGCCAACTTCGTCCAGGGGCGGAATTTCCGGGCCTTCGAGGTCTACCTGCTGACCACCGCCATCTACCTGCTGCTTGCCATCGGCCTGCGCCAGGTACTGCGCGGCGTCGGCGGCATGCTGTTCCGGAGGGCGTCATGACCGAATTCTCAAGCTGGGACATCCTGCGCAACCTGCTGCTGGCGGCCCGCTGGACGGTGGTGCTGTCGCTGGTGGCCTTCGCCGGCGGCGCCGTGACCGGGCTGCTGGTACTGCTGATGCGCATCAGCCGCCGCGCGCCGCTGCGCCGCGCGGCCTGGGGCTTTATCGAGGTCTTCCAGGGCACGCCGCTGCTGATGCAGCTGTTCCTCGCCTTCTTCGGGCTGGCGCTGTTCGGCGTGGAGATCCCGGCCTGGCTGGCCGCCGGGCTGGCGCTGTCGCTCTGGTCGGGCGCTTACCTGGCGGAGATCTGGCGCGGCTGCGTGGAGGCCATCCCCAAGGGCCAGTGGGAAGCCGCCGGCTGCCTCTCGCTGGGGCATCTGCAGCAGATGCGCTACGTGATCCTGCCACAGGCGCTGCGCATCGCCGTCGCGCCCACCGTGGGCTTCGTGGTGCAGATCATCAAGGGCACGGCGCTGGCGTCCATCATCGGTTTTGTCGAACTGTCCAAGGCCGGCACGGTGATCACCAACGCCACCTTCAGCCCTTTTACCGTCTATGCGCTGGTCGCGCTGATCTACTTCGCGCTGTGCTGGCCGCTATCCCGCTACAGCCGTTATCTGGAAAGGAAGCTCAATGTCGCTCATCGCCATTGAAAACGTAAAGAAGCGCTTTGGCGCCAACGAAGTGCTCAAAGGCATCGACCTGAAGGTGGAGCCGGGCGAGGTGATCGCCATCATCGGCAAGAGCGGTTCGGGCAAGAGCACGCTGCTGCGCTGCATCAACGGCCTGGAGAGCATTGACGAAGGCAATATCACCGTGGCCGGCGCCAAGCTGGGCAACAGCGAGCTTGAGCTGCGCGCGCTGCGGCGCAAGGTGGGCATGATCTTCCAGCAGTTCAACCTGTTCCCGCATCTGAGCGCGGGACGCAACGTGATGCTGGCGCCGACCGTGGCGGCCGGCGTCAGCGAGTCCGCGGCGCTGGCCCGCGCGCGCGAGTGCCTGGCCAAGGTGGCGCTGGGGGAGAAGTTCGATAGCTATCCGGACCAGCTTTCCGGCGGGCAGCAGCAGCGCGTGGCGATCGCGCGGGCACTGGCCATGCAGCCGCGCGCGCTGCTGTGCGATGAGATTACCTCGGCGCTGGACCCGGAACTGGTGATGGAGGTGTTGAACGTGGTACGTCAACTGGCGCGCGAAGGGATGACGCTGCTGATGGTGACGCACGAAATGCGGTTTGCGCGGGAGGTGTGTAACCGCGTGGTGTTCATGCACCAGGGGCGCGTGCATGAAATCGGGCCGCCGGAAGAGATCTTCGCCAATCCGGCCACGCCCGAGCTGCAGCAATTCCTGGGCATGGCGGCCTGACATCCGCCGGCCGGGGAACCCCCCCGCCGC
>NZ_JFJV02000141.1:17971-36180 GCF_000611145.1 Cupriavidus sp. SK-3
GGTGGATCTTCGGCGGGAATTGCCGCGCGCGATGCTGCTGTCAGGCAAAGGCAATGCTTGAGGATGGCAGCACGGTGCCGACCGATTGGGCAAAGCGCCCGACGATGCGATCGATATCCGCTTCCGTGCAGATGAACGGCGGCGCAAACAGCACGTGGTCGCCGTGCACGCCATCGACCGTGCCGCCCATCGGATAGATAAGAAGGCCATTTTGCATCGCGGCCGATTTGAGCTTCGCGTGGACCTTCAGCGCCGGGTCCAGGGTCGCCTTGGATGCGCGGTCCTCCACGAACTCGACACCGACGAACAAACCGCGCCCCCGGATGTCGCCAACGTTCGGATGATCTCCCAGCACTTCACGCAGCCTCGCGCGCAGTTGCTCGCCGCGCGCCAGCACATTGGCAAGCAGCCCCTCCTCGGCAATCGTGCGTTGCACGGCCAGCGCCGCGGCACAAGCCGTGGCATGCCCGATGTAGGTATGGCCATGCTGGAAGAACCCGCTGCCGCCCACGATGGCGTCGTAGATGCGGCTGGTCGCAAGCATGGCGCCGATCGGCTGGTAGCCCGCGCCCAGGCCCTTGGCAATGGTCACGATGTCCGGCACGACGCCGTCTTCCTCGCAGGCAAAGAGATAACCGGTCCGTCCCATGCCGGACATGACCTCGTCGAGGATCAGCAGTACGCCGTACTTGTCGCATACGGCACGGATGCGCTTGAGATAGTCAGCAACCGGCGCAACCGCGCCGGCGGTAGCGCCAACCACGGTCTCGGCCACGAACGCCGCCACGCTTTCCGGGCCAAGCTCCAGGACCTTGGCCTCGAGTTCGTCGGCGAGGCGCTGCGCGTACTGCGCGTCGGTCTCGCCGGCCGCCTGATCGCGGTAGGCATAGCAGGGCGACACATGATGCGCCGGCACCAGCAGCGGCAGGAAAGGCTCGCGCCGCCAGGCATTGCCGCCAATGGCCAGCGCCCCGAGCGTATTGCCGTGGTAGCTCTGGCGGCGGGCGATGAAATGCCGGCGTTCGGTCTGCCCGATCTCCACGAAGTATTGGCGAGCCAGCTTCAGCGCGGCCTCGACCGCCTCGGAACCGCCCGACACGAAGTAGACGTGGTCAAGGTCGCCTGGCGCGGCCTGTACCAGGGTATCGGCCAGCGTTTCGGACACTTCGGTGGTGAAGAACGAGGTATGCGCGTAGGCGATCGTGTCGACCTGCGCCTTGATCGCCTCGATCACGCGGGGATGGCCATGACCAAGGCAGGATACTGCCGCTCCGCCCGAAGCATCGATGTAATGCTTGCCGTTGCTGTCGATGAGTTCGATGCCCTTGCCCCCGACGGCTACGGCGAGGGACTGGCGAGGATTGCGGTGGAATACGTTGGTCATGATGTGTGGTGTTGAATCGAACGTCATCTTCAAGGCTGAATCGTCCCGGCGCACACCCAATGCGCATTGATCTGAAGTATAGAAAACCCAACCCGATCACGCAACATATGTTTCTTATTATGGATATTTGATTTGCATGATTCATTCACAGTGGAGACGCACTTGTGGACGGCAGCCGTGCATGCGGCGCCTGCCTGTGCAACAATCGTTACAGACACCCTGATCGCGACCGACCATGCCAATCGAATCCTCCGCGCCTCCGCAGCACCTGGACGAGTTACTCGCCCTGCTCCGGGAACACTTCGCGGCGCTTAGCCCGCAGTTCCAGGGGGGCGCCCGCTACCTGCTCGACCATCCCCAGGAGATACCTATCCTGTCCATGCGCAAGATTGCCGTGGACGCGGGGGTCCAGCCCGCGACACTGGTACGCCTTGCGCAGTTTCTCGGGTTCGAGGGTTGGCAAGGATTGCGCGAACTCTTTGTGGAGGCATTCCGCGGCGGCCCCCAGCCCTATGCAAAACGGGCCAAAAAGCTGGTGCGGGAAAGCGGTTCGAGCCGGATGCTCGCGGAGATGCTCGATGCGCAGCACCGGAATCTCGACCTGACCGGCGCCAACAACGCGGAATCGATGCCTCGGGCCGCAGACCTGCTCAGCGCCGCGCCCAATGTCTACATAGCGGGTTTTCGCTCCTGCTATCCGATCGCCTTCACGTTTCACTACATCTATCGGCTGTTCCGCTCGTCGGCGCACCTGATCCACGGAGATGCCGGCACGCTGGAAATGGAACTGCGCGCCCTGGCGCCCAAGGACGCCGTCGTGGTTGTGAGCTTCGCTCCGTATTCGCAGGAGATCATCCGCGTCGCCGGCGCCGCGAAACAAGCCGGCTGCCGGGTCATCGCCCTGACCGACAGCACGGTGGCGCCGATTGCGCTGGAGGCGGACTGCACGTTGCTCTTCTCGGTCGACAGCCCTTCGTTCTTCCCCTCGATCACCGCCGGCGTGGCGGTCGTCGAAGCTCTGGTCGAACAGCTGCTTGCCAAGAAGGGCAAAGGCGCGATCAAGGCGCTCGAACTTGCCGAAGGGCAATTGCACAAGACTGGCGCGTATGTCCGGGCGAAGCATGGCTAGCCAACGCGTCATGGCGCCAGGCGCGGGCGGCCTGAATAGCAAAGGACTTACTCGAATGCATCATCGCCCGGCTGCTCGTAAGCCTTCCTGACCTCGGCGCTCATCGGGAATTCGAAGTTGATGTTCTTCGGCGGGATGGGCTTGTTGAACCACTTGTCGTAGATGACCTTGATCTCGCCGCTCTTCATCAGGCCGGTGATCACGCCGTCGACCAGTTTTTTGAACTCGGGATCGTCCTTGCGCATCATGAAGCCGTAGGCTTCAAAGGACTGCGGCATGCCGACCACCGTCCACTCGGTGGGGTTCGGCGACATGGTCCGCACGCCGGAAAGCAGGACGTCATCCATCATGAAGGCAGCCACCCGGCCGGACTGCAGGATCAGGAACGATTCGCCATAGTCCTTGGCGCTCTGAATCGTGATGTTTGCCTTCTTCTCGTCATTGAGTTTGCGCAGGATCCGTTCGGACGTGGTGCCTGCGTTCGTCACCACCGCCTTTCCGGAAAGATCATGGAAGTCCTGGACCGGACTCCCCTTCTTGACCAGCAGGCGCGTGCCCGCAACAAAAAAGGTGGTGGAGAAGGCTACCTGCTGTTGCCGCGACTTCAGGTTCGTGGTGACGCCGCACTCCAGGTCGACCGTCCCGTTCTGCACCAGCGAGATCCGGTTTTGCGAGGTCACCGGGATCATGCGCACCTGCAGGTTTGCTACCGCCGTCTGCTTCCTGACCTCCGCGATAACCTTGTCGCAAATGTCCTGCGAATAGCCAATCACCTTCTGGCTGCTGTCGTAGTAGGAAAACGGGATCGACGAGGTCCGGTGTCCAATCGCGATGGTCCCCGACGCTTTGATCCGCCCCAGGGTCGGACTGGCGGCTGCGTCAACGGCCTGGGCGGCGCCCGCGCCAAGAATGGATCCAACCACCGCCACTCCCAGGCAGGTGACTTTAACGGCTTTCATCTATCGCTCCTTGTTTAGCAAAACACGCGATGGGCCATCGCGCTTGAATGCTAGTCACTGAGCAACATTTGCTCCATACTTGTTAACCATGAAACATTCGTATTTTCATGGCCGGATGTGACGCAACAAGCGCTCCAATTAGAAAAACAACGCAACATTTGGTGCAATCTTGCGTCAAGTTGAGGCACGCGGCCGGCTCCGCACCGCATGCGAGCGCCCGAGCAAGTCACGGATGGATAGCACCGTCATAGGTGTACGCCGGCGGCTGCCGGGGAGCAGATCCGCCCGGCGGCGGACGCAAGCCAATGCCATGCTTCGTCCGGCGCCTGGATGTGCCGACGATAGCGATGGGGCGAATGCAGTGGGAGGTGACTACGGCAAGCGGCGCCCCAACCGGCACGGTGGGGCCCGACTTCAGCGATGAATGCAACAGGGACCGGCGGACGTCTGCGTACAGCGTCTCACCGGCCATACACGCCGTACGATTTCCGCAATGGCCTGTGGTGGAGGACTGCCGGCGGCCGTCCTCCGGTCCATCTCAACGCGCCAGCACGCCCCGGATCGTATCCGCGAGGTCCTTGGCCAGGAACTTCGACACATAGGCGTCGGCCCCGACCTTGCGCACATGGTCTTCGCTGGCGGTCCCCGACAGCGAGGAATGAATCACCACCGGGATCGACTTGAACCGCGCATCCGCCTTGATCTTGCGGGTCAGCGTGAAGCCGTCCATCTCGGGCATTTCCAGGTCGGTCAGCACCAGCGCGATCTCGTCCTGCACGGTGCGGCCGTTGGCGGCGGCGTGGTCGGCGATCTCGCCCAGTTGCTGCCAGGCTTCCTGGCCGGTCTTGGTCATCAGCACCGGCACGCCCATGGCCTTGAGGCCTTGCTCGATCAGGCTGCGGGCAAAGGCGGAGTCGTCGGCGGCCAGGATCTTGGTGCCGGGACGCAGCGTGACCTGCGGCCCGACGGTCTTGGGATCGACTTCCGGCTGGCGCGTCGGCAGCACGTCGCGCAGGATCTGCTCGACGTCGAGCACCTGCACCAGGCGCGGGTTCTCGGTATCGGTATCGAGCTTGGCGATGCTGGTCACCATGTCGCCCTTGACGCTGGTCTCGGCCGAGACCACCTGGTTCCACTCCAGGCGCACGATCTCTTCCACCGCTTCCACGGCGAAGCCCTGGGTGGAACGCGCGTACTCCGTCACCAGCAGGATGTTGAGGCCGCTACGCGGCGTGCACCCGACCATCTTGGGCAGGTCGATCACCGGGATCACCTGGCCACGGATATCCGCCATGCCCAGCATGGCCGGGCCGCCGCCCACCACGGTGGTGACCTGGGGCATCACCAGGATTTCCCGGACCTTGAAGACGTTGATGCCGAACAGTTCGCTGTTCGCGGACTGGTCCGACTCGCCCAGGCGGAACAACAGCAACTCGAACTGGTTGTTGTTGGTCAGGTTGGTCCGTTCGTCGATGTCTCTCATCGAGCTGCTCATACGCTTCCTTTGTCC
This sequence comes from Cupriavidus sp. SK-3, assembly GCF_000611145.1. Classification (NCBI taxonomy): domain Bacteria; kingdom Pseudomonadati; phylum Pseudomonadota; class Betaproteobacteria; order Burkholderiales; family Burkholderiaceae; genus Cupriavidus; species Cupriavidus sp. SK-3. The sequence goes on from NZ_JFJV02000141.1 coordinate 22,954, forward strand.
CCGCAAGGCGCGGGCTCGCCGCGCGGTGTTGATCGTTTCGCCGGGCCCGCCTGCCCTGCGAGGCGCCCGCGGCACTTGCCCCCAGGCGGCGGCGCTGCAATGACGGGCCACTGCTCCGGCTAACGGCCAATCTTTGGGGAAATTTAGCGGCAAAGCGGCAACGGGCATGCGATTTGGCGCCGCACACCGCCAAAGTGCGGAATGAGACAGGCCGGGAACAAGGTGACGGGTGTGCGACGACATGGCCGACATTTTTTCCGGGCAATGAGCAGCATGCCGCAGGAAGCACCTGAAAGAGAACGCCAGCCCAGCCGCTGGCGCTCATGCAACAGTAAATTCCGTGACCGATTTACACGAACTAAACAGCCGCTTAAAATTGCACGGCCAGCGCCGGCGACTATCGCATACGACCGCGCAGCCTTGATTTCACCGGCAGCTTCTGGGGACACACGCCGGCCAACCGCCTCCCTCGCCATGTCCCTGCCCATGCTGCCAGTCCATCCCCCGCGCGCCACGGTTCCGGTCCGGCGCCTCGAGTAGCGCCCGCGTCATGCCGGGTTCCCCGGCTTCCCGCCTTGCATTCGCCCCAGGACGACAAGTACCGCTGCGCGCCCGCGACGCGCCAAGGTCCGTTGCCTGAGGTTGCCGCTTTGATCCCAAGATATTCCGCCCCGCCCCACCATGTCCTTGAACAGCACGACGCTCGCCGCCCCGGATTCCGGGGAGCATCTGCAAGGCAGCATCAGCCGGCGCATCGTCGCCATCGTCTTCTTTAACTTCATTGCCTATCTCGCCGTCGGCCTGCCGCTGGCGGTGGTGCCCGGCTTCGTGCATGGCGACCTCGGCTATGGCACGGTCGTGGCCGGGCTGGCGGTCAGCATCCAGTACCTGGCGACGCTGCTCAGCCGGGCTTACGCGGGAACCCTGTGCGACCTGCAAGGCCCCAAGAAATCCGTCACCCTCGGGCTCATGCTATGCGCCGGCAGCGGCCTGCTGGCGGTGTTGTCCGCCCTGTTCGTGCAAACCGGCTGGCTCAGCCTGGCCTGGCTGTTCGCCGGCCGGCTGGTGCTCGGCGCGGGCGAGAGCCTGGTCACCACCGGCACCATCGCCTGGGGCATCGGCGACGTGGGATCCCGCCACACCGGCAAGGTGATCTCGTGGAACGGCATGACAACCTACGGCGCGCTGGCACTGGGCGCACCGGTTGGCGTGCTGCTCGACGCCCGCTGGGGCCTTGCCTCGCTGGGCATCGTCACCACCGTCATGGCCGCCGGCGCGTTCGCCCTGGCACGCCGCAAGGCAGCCGTGCCTACGGTGAAAGGCGCACGCATGCCGTTTCGCACGGTCTTCCGCCACATGACGCCCTTCGGCCTGTGCCTGGCGCTGGGCTCGGTGGGCTTCGGTGCCATCACGGCCTTTGTCACGCTGTACTACGCCAGCCACGGCTGGGACCATGCCGCGCTGGCACTGACCAGCCTGGGTGTGAGCTTCATCGTGGCGCGCCTGCTGCTGGCCGACAGCATCGGCCGCTTTGGCGGCTATCCGGTGGCGCTGTGCTCCTTTGCGGTGGAGGCCGCCGGGCTGGCGCTGATCTGGCTGGCGCAGGGGCCAGCCCAGGCGCTGGCGGGCGCGGCAGTCACCGGTTTTGGCTTTGCCCTGGTGTTTCCTTCGCTGGGCATGGAGGCGGTCAAGCTGGTGCCCCCAAGCAACCGCGGCTCGGCGCTCGGCGCCTATGCGCTCTTTCTCGATCTTTCGCTGGGGCTGACCGGCCCGGTGGCGGGGGTGATTGCCAGCCATGCGGGCTATGGCTCGGTGTTCCTGTTCTCGGCCGTGGCGGCGCTGGCCGGGCTGGGCTTGAGCCAGGTGCTGGCTGCGCGGGCACGGGCACGGCTGACGGATTGAGGCGCGGGCGCGGATATGCCGGCCGAGTATGCCCCCAGGCAGATGAACAGATGTCGACGCGCGACAACTCTGCCTCTATCGCCTGGGTTGGTCCCGCCGATATATATTTTTTTTGAATTTTCCGATGCATTTTCGTACATGTCCGATTGATATTCGGACAATTAACATTCTTGCATCCATCAACCTCCGTCAATCGCGTGTAATTGTCGACTTTCGCTTGACCCATTCAATTCGCGCCGCTACAGTACGCGGGTTATTAATTCCAGGGCTACCCAGTGAGCACTTGTTCCGACGACAGTAGTCGATCCAGGATCGGCGCCTCCGCCTGACGGGCCACGGTATCCCTAGCGACCGTGCCCCGCTTGCGGCACGGTGCTTTCGAGGCCGGACGTCCTGTCCCGCCTCTCTTCTTGAATACGGCTTCATTCTTCTGACCGCGCATGCGTTGCAGCTTGCCGCTGCTTGCGTTCGCCCGTGTCATTGACAAGACTCACCGGATCTTCCTGATTGCTACAGGAGTTCTTATGGTGTGGCACGAATTCGCCCTGCGCTTGCTGGAAGCGCTCGCGCTGGGTGCGTGTATCGGTACCGAACGGCAGTTGCGCCAGCGCATGGCGGGACTGCGTACCAACGCGCTGGTAGCCGCCGGCGCGGCCTTGTTCGTTTCGGTTTCCGCCTTTACCTTCGATCCGCAAGGCCATGCGCGCATTGCCGCGCAGGTCGTTTCCGGCATCGGCTTTCTCGGTGCCGGCGTGATCATGCGCGACGGCCTGAACGTGCGCGGCCTGAATACTGCCGCCACGCTGTGGTGCTCCGCCGCCGTGGGCGTGCTCGCCGGCCTTGGCCATGCCGCGGAGGCCGCGATCGGCACCGCCTGCATCCTGTGCGCCAATTTCGGCCTGCGCATGCTGGGCCAGCGCATCAACCGCGGCGGCACGTCCATCACCCCCGAAGTGGAGATGGTCTACCGCATCACCACGGTCTGCACCGCGCAGGAAGAAATCCATGTGCGCGGCTTGCTGTTGCACGCGCTGACGGAAATGCCCGCCTTGCTGTTGCAGTCCCTGCACAGCGAGGACACCGCCGTTGGCGGGCATATCGAAGTCCGCGCCGATGTGCTGGCCGCGCCCGGCAATGAAGGCAAGCTGGAGCAGATCGTCAGCCGCATCAGCATGGAGAAGAGTGTTTCCCTCGTGCGCTGGGCCATTCCGGCCAGCGCGCTCGAATAACCCCCAGGAGATAGAAAGGAGCTGGATATGCGTTTGTTCAACTGGATGCTCCCCCAGGCCACCAACCGCCGTACCCCCCAGGCAAGCCGCGGCGCAACCGCCCAGCTGTTCCAGGTGGTACTGCTTTGCAAGGATGATTATGGCGCGGGCCTGGAGCAGCAGATTCGCCGTGAACTGGCCTCGCGCGAGTTCTCGCTGCAACGCCTGCGCATGCGGCAATGCGAGCGCCGCGAACTGATCGAGATGCGCGTGCTGGTGCACTGCCAGCCGGGCGGCAGGCCTGGCATGGTCAGGCTGGTGCAACGACTCGGCCTGGAACCGCTGGTGCGCGCGGTGCGCTGGGAGACCGTTCCGCAGCCCGAGCGCGCGCTCGCGGCGGCCTGAGCCACCCCGACCCACCGATTCAAACCGATTGCCTGAGGAAGAGCATGGACCCCGACCCTTCTGGCAGGCGGCGCCGAAGGCATGGCGCGATCCCGTTGGCCTGATTCCGCTTCCTGCTCACTGCCGGAACCGCGAAACCACCACCCGGATCCGCCAGGCTCCCTGTACGTGACACGGCATCCTGACTGCCTGCGCGTGGGACCCACCCCCTCCTTCCGCGCTGCCTCCCTCCGGTAAGCAACACGGACGAATTCGCCCATCACCGGCTACCTGCGCGGACTTGCCATCCCGTAGCGCCGGGGATGCGTCACGCCTGTCGATTCCTGTCGTCCGCGGATCCCGCCTTGATGCGATCCCGGCGACAAAGCACTGGTAACAAGCGGCGCCCTTGCCCTGGCAGCGGCGTCCCCCCGAGGAGAAAATCAATGCAAACGCCCACCACTCGCCAACGCTTGCCCCTGCGCCGGCCGCCCGGTCTTGTGCTTGCCGCCGCCTGCGCGGCCTGCATCGTACTTGGCGGCTGCGACGCCAACAGCGTGCTCGGCGCGCACGCCAACACGCCCAGGCAGAGTACCGAACCGGTGCGCGAGGGCAACTTCATCACGGTGCCCGAGGCATCGCCGCTGCGCACCCAACTGCAGGTCCAGACCATTGTCGAGCAGGCGCTGGAGCGTCCCATCGAGGTACCCGGCTCGATCGAGGCCGACGCCGCCAATCTGGTCAAGATCGTACCGCCGCTGGCCGGGCGCATCGTCCGCCTGCACGCCGCGCTGGGCGATGTCGTGCGCAAGGGCGATCCTCTCTTTACGCTGGATTCCGCCGAACTGAGCGCGGCACAGGGTGAGGCCGGCAAGGCGCGCGCCGCCTTGCTCGAAGCAAAGCTGAACCTGGATCGCCAGCGCACGCTGTTCGAAGCAGAGATCGTGGCGCGCAAGGATTACGAGCAAGCCCAGCTTGCCTACTCGCAGGCAAGCAGCGACGCCGAGACCACGGCGGCCCATCTCGCGCAACTCGGCGCCGCCGGCACCGCGCCGTCGCATCGCCAATACACCATGACCGCGCCGCTGGCCGGCCGCGTCATCGAACTCGAGGGCGCGCAGGGCGGCTTCTGGAACGACACCGGCGCACCGGTCATGACCGTGGCCGACCTGTCCACCGTCTATCTCGCGGCCAGCGTGTCCGAGAAAGATATCGCTTCGATCTTCGTCGGCCAGCCCGCCGAAATCCTGCTCAATGCCTACCCCGGCAAGACCGTGACCGGCCAGGTCCGCTACATCGGCGAGATCCTCGACCCCGACACCCGCACCGTCAAGGTCCGCGTGGCGGTCGACAACAAGGACGGACGCTATCGCCCCGGCCTGTTCGCCAAGGTGTTCTTCGCAGGCGAAAAGCACCCGGCGTTGCTGGTGCCGCCGGCGGCACTGCTGCAAAGCGGGCTCTACACCCGCGTGCTGGTGGAAAAGGCGCCCTTCCGCTTCGAGCCGCGCGTGGTCACCACGGGCGCGCATGCCGACGGGCAAGTCGAGATCCTCACCGGGCTCAAGGCCGGCGAGCGCATCGTCGTGAAGAACGGAGTCCTCCTCCATGATTGACCGCCTCGTTACCCTATGTTTCGACCGCCGCGCCATCGTCTGGCTGGTCTTTGCGCTGGTGGCGCTGTATGGCGCCTATAGCTGGAAGCAACTGCCCGTCGAGGCCTATCCGGACATCGCCGACGTCACGTCCCAGATCGTTACCCAGGTGCCGGGCCTGGGCGCGGAGGAAATCGAGCAGCAGATCACCATCCCGCTGGAGCGCGCGCTGCTGGCCACGCCCGGCATGCATGTGCTGCGCACCCGCAGCCTGTTTGCGCTGTCGCTGATCACCGTGGTGTTCGAGGACGGCACGGACGGCTACTGGGCGCGCCAGCGCTTGCAGGAACGCCTGAACGAGGTGGACCTGCCCTATGACGCCAAACCCGGGCTGGACCCCTACACCTCGCCAACGGGCGAGTTCTACCGCTACACGCTCGAGTCCGGCACGCGCGACCTGCGCGAACTGTCGGAGCTGCAGGCCTGGACCGTGATACCGCGCCTGAAGAAAGTCCGCGGCGTGGTCGACGTGACCAACTTCGGCGGGCTCACCACGCAGTTCATGCTGGAACTCGATCCCGCGCGGCTGACCCAGTACAACCTGACGCTGGCGCAGGTGACCGATGCGCTCAACGCCAATAACGTCAACGCTGGCGGCAGCGTCATCGATCGCGGCGAGCAATCCTACGTGGTGCGCGGCGTGGGCCTGCTGCGCTCGCTCGACGACATGGGCAATGTGGTGGTCACGAGCAAGGGCGGCACGCCCGTACTGGTCAAGGACCTCGGCACGCTGCGCTATGGCAATGTGGAGCGGCGCGGCATCCTCGGCAAGGACGACAACCCCGACACGATCTCCGGCATCACCCTGCTGCTCAAGGATTTCAACGCCTCGCAAGCGCTTGAGGGCGTGCACGAAGCCGTGCGCGACCTCAACGACAACCTGCTGCCCAAGGACGTGAAGGTCGTAGCCTATCTCGACCGCACGTCGCTGATCGACGCCACCATGCGCACCGTGGGCTTCACGCTCGCGGAAGGCATGCTGCTGGTCGGCGTGGTGCTGCTGCTGTTCCTCGGCAGCCCTCGCGCCGCGCTGATCGTGGCGCTGACGATCCCGCTGTCGCTGCTGATCGCCTTTGTCTTCATGTATCACCTGCGCATTCCGGCCAACCTGCTGAGCCTGGGGGCGATCGACTTCGGCATCCTGGTGGACGGGGCCGTGGTGCTGGTGGAGAACATCCTGCGCCGGCGCGAAGCGGAGAAAGACCGCGTGCTGACGCCGCGCGACGCTATCGATGCCACACTGCAGGTGGCGCGGCCGATGTTCTTCGGCATGCTGGTGATCGTGGCGGCCTACCTGCCCTTGTTCTCCTTCGAGCGCATCGAGTACAAGCTGTTCTCGCCCATGGCCTTCGCGGTCGGCGCGGCGCTGATCGGCGCGTTGATCGTGGCCCTTGCGCTGGTGCCAGGGCTGGCGTGGATCGCCATGCGCAAGCCGCGCCCCGTCTTCCACAATCCCGCGCTGGAATGGCTGGCGGTGCGCTATCGCGCCGCGCTGGAACGCGGCATCGGCCGGGCGCGCTGGGTGGCAGCGAGCTGCGCCGTGGCCCTGGCCTGCGTGCTGGCGCTTGGCGCCAGCATCGGCCGCGATTTCCTGCCCTACCTGGACGAAGGCTCGCTGTGGCTGCAGGTGCAGATGCCGCCAGGCATCACCCTGGAGCGCGCCTCCGAGATGGCCAGCGAGCTGCGCCGGGTCACGCGCGAGTTACCGGAAGTGTCGTACATGGTGACGCAGACGGGCCGCAACGACGACGGCACCGACTACTGGACGCCCTCGCATATCGAAGCCAGCGTCGGCCTGCATCCGTACAAGACGTGGGCCTCAGGCATGACCAAGCAGGAACTGATCGACAAGCTGGCGGCGCGCTACGCGCAGATGCCGGGTTACTCGGTCGGCTTCATGCAGCCGATGATCGATGGCGTGCAGGACAAGCTCTCCGGCGCGCATAGCGATCTGGTGGTCAAGGTGTTCGGCGACGACCTGCGCGACGTGCGCCGCATTGCCGGTGAAGTCGCCACCACGCTGCGCGGCGTGCCCGGCGCGGCCGACGTGGCGATCGACGTCGAACCGCCGCTGCCCAACCTGAAGATCGACCTGGACCGCGCCGCCGCCGCGCGCCATGGCATCAACGCGGCCGACGTGGCCGAGCTGATCTCCACCGGCATTGGCGGCTCGCCAGTCGGCCAGCTCTATGTTGGCGAAAAGAGCTACGACATGACGGTGCGTTTCCCGCCGGTCGTGCGCTCCAGCGTGGATAGCGTCGGCGGCCTGATGCTGACGGCGGCCAACGGCGCCAAGGTGCCGCTGGCGGAAGTCGCGCGCATCACCACCGGCTCCGGCGAAAGCGTGATCGTGCGCGAAATGGCGCGCCGCCACATCATCGTGCGCCTGAATGTGCGCGACCGCGACCTGTCCAGCTTCCTGAAGGAGGCGCAGCCCGCCATCGAGCGCGCCGTGTCCTATGACCACAAGCGCAACCAGGTCGAATGGGGCGGCCAGTTCGAGAACCTGGAACGTGCGCAGGCGCGGCTGGCCATCATCCTGCCGATGACGCTGGCGCTGATGTTCGTGCTGCTGTTCGCCGAGTTCCGCAACCTGCGCCAGCCGGCGCTGGTGCTGCTGGCGGTGCCTCTGGCCACCATCGGCGGACTGGCCGCGCTGCATCTGCGCGGCATGACGCTCAACGTGTCCAGCGCGGTGGGGTTTATCGCCCTCTTTGGCGTGGCGGTGCTCAACGGCGTGCTGATGATCGCGCAGATCAACCGGCTGCGCGCGCAGGACGGCATGGGTCTGCGGCAAGCGGTGATCGAAGGCGCGGCGAGCCGCATGCGGCCGGTGCTCATGACCGCCACCGTCGCCGCCATCGGGCTGACGCCCGCGATGCTGGCGGTCGGGCTCGGCAGCGACGTGCAGCGGCCGCTGGCCACCGTGGTGGTAGGCGGTCTCTTTACGGCCACCTTGCTGACCCTGCTGTTGCTGCCGGCCCTCTACTACCTGGTGGAAGCGCGCGCCGAGCGCGCGGCTCAACTTGCCGGGAATTCGGAAACCGATGCCGAAGGCGATGCACCGGCGGCCGGTGCCGCGGGCCAGGCCTGAGGAGAACCCAATGCAAATCAAGAACAATATCCACAAGAACCTGCAAGCGGCCCCCGCCCTGCGCAACACCCTGCTGGCTACACTGGCGCTGGCGGCATCCGCATCCTGGGCACAGGACGCGCCCGCCACCGCCACCGCCACCGCCACCGCTGCGGCCGCGGCAGCGGCTGCGGCTGCGGCCAGTGCGCCGGTACGCTTCGCCAGCTATCTCGACGCGGTGGAGCGCCATAACATCGGCCTGTCCGCGCAGCAGGAAACCATCCGCAGCGCCGAGGCCGAAATCTCGATCGCCGGTGTGCGCCCCGATCCGGTGCTTAAGTACAGCCGTGGCGAAATCGAGACCAGCAGCGCGGTATCCGCCAAGCCGCCGCGCACCCATGAGTTCGAAGTTGAGATCCCGATTGAGCTGGGCGGCAAGCGCAGCGCGCGCGTGCGTGCCGCCAACAGCAACCTGCGTCTGACCGAAGCCAACCTGCAGGGCTTCAAGCACACGCTGTACCAGGAGTCCGCCGCGGCCTTCGTCGAGGCCTGCCGCAGCCGCGAAGCCCTGGTCCGGCAGGAATCGACGCTGGCCGCGCTGACCAATGTGGTGCGCGCCAATGAAATCCGCCGCAAGGCCGGTGACATCGGCGGACTGGAGCTGTCGCAGTCGCGCGTGGAACGCGACCGCTTCGGTGTCGAAGTGAAATCCGCCCGCGCCGCGGCGCAGGCCGCCATGCAGAAGCTGTCAGTCCAGCTCGGCGTGCGCGTGGCGGAGGCCTTCGGCAACGCGCCGCTGGCATGCAACTTCCAGGCGTACGACCCCGGCACCGACAGCGGCGCGCTGATTGCCCGGGCGATGGAAGCGCGTGACGAAGTCCGCATCGCCCGCGCCACGCTGGACAATGCCCGCGACAATGCCGGGGTGGCGCGCGCCAATCGCTGGGTGGATCCCAGCGTTGGCTTCACGCTGACCATGACCCCCGGCGTGCGCGGCAGCATGAACGAGGAAGGCGAGCCCGCCGGCGACGGCACGCCGCGCTCGCGCATGGTCGGCGTATCGGTGTCGATTCCCCTGCCCTTGTCGCGACTGCAGCGCGGCGAGCTGATCCAGGCCGAGTCGGCGGTCACGCAGGCCATGCTGGGCTTGCGCGAGGCGGAACTGAAAACCGAGGTCGACGTGCGCAACGCCTTCACCACGTTCCAGGCGGCGCGGGAGAACCTGCAACGCTATCGCGACTCGGTGATTGCCGATGCCGACCGGGTGCTCGAAGGCATGCGCCAATCCTATCGCCACGGCTCGGCATCGCTGCTGGAACTGCTCGATGCGCAGCGCACCGCGGACGAAACCTACCTCGACTACCTCCAGGCCCAGGCTGACCTGGCGGCGGCTACTGTGGAACTGCAACGCTCCACCGGCCTGAGGCCGGCACTTTGATAGCACAGGCAGCCCCAACGCCACGCATGGCACCGGCATCGCCGCTTGCCATGCGTAACAGGAGAAACACCATGAAAGCAGTCAATCATGCGCCATTCCAGCGGTGGCGCCTGTATCGCATGAGCGTGATCGCGCGGCTGGACGATGTGCCCGACGCACGCCGGGCGATGCGCTGTGCCGCCAGCGACTGCGGCCAGTATCCGCTCAACGAGCGGCAATTGCCGCTCGGCCTGCCACCGTGCAAGTCCATGCTGAGCTTCGAGGTACGCATGCCGCAGCAGCGGGCCGCGCAACTCCTGGTTGCGCTGGAACGCGCGTTGGCGCCGGTTCCCATCGTGCTGCTGCGCCTGGAGGTGATGGGTGACCATGCCGAGGCGGCCCACACGGGACGCTTCCGGCGCGGGCCCGGGCGGGTTGCCGGAGCGGCGGCTTTGCCAGCCGTGGCCGCGCCGGCGGCGGAACGCCAGCAAGCGGAGCCTGTGGCGGGGTGAAACCCGGCCCGTCCCGCGCGTGGCTGCGCGTGATGGGCCACCTCAATAAGCGCCTCTTAAGTAACAAAACGAGTTTGACACGTATAGGCCCGGCTCCTACTATGTACATACCATGTGCATACAATGTGCATGTAAATTGGAGTCCGGAATGGCGACTGCAACCGAACGGATTGTCGTACAGGTTACGGCGAGCCAGAAACGCGCAATCGCAAATACCGCCAAGCGGCTCGGCCTCAACGTGAGCGAGCTGATGCGGCAAGCCGCGCAAGGCTTTACGCCCGCGAACGATGAGGCAGACATCAACGCCCTGCTTGAGCGCGTCGATATCTCCACCAGGGAAGCGAACGAAGCGCTGGACGATGCATTATCATTCGTCGCTGAGTCCAACAAGCGCATCGCCGCGATGTCGGAAGGGAAGGCGTAGTGGGCGTGACAGACAAAGCGTGGGACGCGCTCACGACCGTCATCAAGATGAACGACAAGGTCGTCGCGCTGGCCGGCACGGTGAAGGAACAGCAGGCAAGGATCGAGGGCCTCACAGAGCGCGTCATCCGGCTCGAAGCGACGCTTGACCTTTTGCTGCGCGCCAATGAAGTGAAGAAGATCAAGGGCTAGGAAATTTCCTTTAACCAGTCCCTTTAACCAGTCCCTGTAACCAATCCCTTAACCACTGAGCCCTCAAGAAGTGGCAACCCTCATGCCGGCCAAGGACGCCCCGGGTCGGGCGGAACCGGATCGCATCCACCGCGATGAGGCGAGCGCCGGCGCGGATTGTCCCGCGCGCCCGCCCGGCAAGCTGCAGTTCTCGCTGTGGCGCGCAGCATGGATAGCGCTGCTGCTGGTATTGCCAGCCCTGCCGTGGTCCGTCCGCGCCGCGCCACTCCCCACCGCCCAGCTGCAAATCATCGACCAGGCCACCATCGACGCCGGAGACGGTACACCGGCCACGGTCACCCTGCCCTATTACTGGGACCGGTCCCGTCCCGGCGAGAGCGGCGGCGCCAGCTTCAGCCTGCGCTTCCCCGACCTGCCCAGCCGGCAGGGCATGGCAGCGCTCTATCTGGAGCGTGCCGCCAACGGCTACGAGATATGGCTCAACGGCAGCCTGCTCGCCCATGCGGGCAGCCTGTCGGCCCCGGTTCCCTATGCCGGGCAGCATCCGCTGCTGATCCCGGTGCCGGCAGACCTGCTGCGCCGTGAGAACGAACTGCTCGTCACCATCGCCGCCCGCGCCAGTTCGCGCGGCGGCCTGTCGCGGGTGGAGTTCGGCCCGCCGGCGCTGTTGGAGGCGCACTACGAGCGCGCGCTCTGGTTCAAGATCATGGGACCCGTGGTCATCGCTGCGGTCAGCGTGCTGCTGGCTTGCCTGTCGGCGCTGGTGTGGTGGCGGCAGCGCGACCCCCTGTTCGGCCTATATGCCATTGCCGAACTCGGGTGGTCCTTCGGGCTGGTAGAGTATTTCATTGCCGACGATGCCGGCGCGCGCGACGCCTGGCTCGCCGCGGTGCTGGCCGGGCGCGCGGTCTTCATGTACGCGACCGCCAGGTTCGCCATCCTGGTGACAGGCCTGGAGACGGGATGGCTGCGGCGGATGCTGCAGCTCTACCTGGCCATCAAGATTCCGCTGATCGCGCTGATGGTGGTGGAGCACAGCACCCGCGCCATGGTGCTGGCCAATGTCGTCGTCAACGTCGTGATGGCGCTATCGATCGTTGCCATGCTGCTCCGCGCCGCCGTGACGCGCCCGGAGCGCGAACGCGTGGCGATTGCCGCCGCCCTTGGCCTGACCCTGCTTGTCTCGATGCTGGACCTGCTTCATGTCTGGTGGATCGGCGACTACTACTGGGATTCCTCGGTCACCCGCTACGTGTCGCTGATATTCAGCCTGACGATGGGTTGGCTGCTGGTCGACCGCTATACGCGCGCCACGCGCGGGCTGGCCGCGCTGAACCGCAGGCTGGATAGTGCGGTCTCCCGCAAGGAACAGGAGCTGTATGACCTGTACCGCCATTCACGCGAGATGGAGCGGGAGCAGGCCGCCCTGGAAGAACGCGGCAGGATCATGCGCGACATCCACGACGGGCTCGGCAGCCAGCTGGTTGGCATCCTGTCGATGCTGCGCTCGGGCCGCGCCAGCGCGCAAATGCTGGAACAACAGCTGCAACATGCGCTCGACGCACTGAAACTGTCCGTCGACGCGCTGCAGGACACCGGCGGCGATCTCGCGACCGTACTCGGCAACCTGCGCTACCGGCTTGGTCCGCGCCTGGAAGCGGCGGGACTGCGGGTGGACTGGCAGGTGGAGCGCCTGCCAACGCTGGACGGCCTGACGCCGCAGCGGGTACGGGAACTGCACTACCTGCTGCTGGAGGTCTTCTCCAATGCCATGCGGCATTCCGGCGGCAGCGTCGTACGTGTTTGCGCGCACAAGGATGTCCGCCAGCACGCGCTTGTCATCGAGATCCACGACAATGGGCGCGGCTTCGCGCCGGAGGCGGTCACGCCTGGGAAAGGACTGGGCAATATGCGCCGGCGTGCCGAGACCATCGGGGCAATGCTGGATCTGCGCTCAGCGCCGGATGGCACGACCGTACGCCTGGTGTTCGCGCTGGCGCCGGAAGCCGAAAGCGGCAACGGCGAACCCTCCGCCGGACAGGGTCACGCCGCCGATCGCGCCGGGAACGGAGCGATCGGCGCGACGGACCGCGCCTGATCAGTGCCGACCGGGGCGCGGACACCTCATGTCACACCTTGATGTCGATATTCTGGCCAAGATGAGGAGGATTGCTGGCGGAGACGCCGACTTGCGGCACCGATTGCAGCAGGGCTGCCGCGCTCTGCCCTTGCATGTCGAGCGACTTGCGCAGCATCAGCAAGGCCACCGGATCGGTACCCACGCTGCTCGCAGAGCTAATGATTGAAGTGTCCATGAACGGGTCTTCCTGATTGTGGTTAAGGTTTGGTTGAAGCTGAAATGGCGTTGAAACCAGCAGGAAGGCAGACCTTCCTGCATCTTGTGTTGTCGGCCTCCGGCCTGAAACCTTTAGCGCGGCGGCCGGCTGGCGACCGGCACGGCGGC
>NZ_JFJV02000141.1:36215-36479 GCF_000611145.1 Cupriavidus sp. SK-3
GCGTTTATGATGAGCGGCCCGTCCGCAGTGGACGGGAACAACCGGAGAGCCCGCGCAGCGGCCGAATCCGGCGAAACCAGCTGCCAGAATTAAACATCATGGGTCGGGCGGCAAGGATTGCGGGAAACATCGCTATTTCGTGTTTGGCTGTTGGCGCGCTTGGCATCTCCCTGGATTGCCTGGCGCTGGATTCAGCCGAACTTTTTGACGTCCTCCCCTGCCTAAAGGCAGGCGATTCCCACACCTGGCGATGCACGTCCGCAT
>NZ_JFJV02000142.1:0-795 GCF_000611145.1 Cupriavidus sp. SK-3
GAGCCACCACGGTCGGCTCCTCGTCGTCCAGGCGTTTGATCAGCAGGTGACGCCCGTAGGCTTGTGTGATGATCTGCTCGTGGCCGAGCAGGCTGCGCAGTTGCTGCTGCAATTCGGCAGCGTAATGTTTGGTGGGTAAGGCTGGCATGTCGATCCTCGATTACGATGCGCCGGTTTGCAATGGATAGCCCCGGAAACTCCATTTGAACGGGCGGGCCACCTGATTGTGTGCGCGGACAAACTGCTCGGTGCGTTCGCGCAGGTGCGCGGGGCTGGTGTGGCTCGCATGGGGCAGCACCCGGCGCGTGTAGCGGGCAAACCAGCGTTCGATCTGATTGACCCAACTCGCGTGCAATGGCGTGAAGTGGAAGTGAAACCGCCCATCGTGCCGGGCGTTGAACGTCTGCCAGACGGCCCGGGCGCAATGTGTGTTGAGGTTGTCCCAGACGACGTGCACCTGCTTGCCCGGGTACGCGCTTGCCACGCGTTCCATGAAGGCTACCAGATCCTCCTGGGTGCGCCGGTCGCGGCATTCTGCCAGCACCTCTCCGGTATGCACGTCCAGCGCGGCAATCAACGCCTGGGTGCCGTGACGAATATATTCAAACTCACGCCGACGCAGCCGCCCCGGCGCGGGTGCGCGTCCTGGGTGCTTACGCTCGATGGCCTGAATGCCGGTCTTCTCGTCGATACTGAGCACCACCGCATTTCGCGGCGCCTTGCGGTACAGCTTGCAAATCCCATTGACCTTCTCGCGAAAGGCCGGGTCTGGGCTATGTAGCCATTGCTGGACCC
>NZ_JFJV02000142.1:861-1011 GCF_000611145.1 Cupriavidus sp. SK-3
GACGCCACGCTCCACGGCGCGCTCCACAATCTCGTCGAGCGTGGGCGTGATCCGCCCCTCAGGTTCCTGCGTTTCACACGCCAGCGCGATCAACTGCAGTCGCGCCTCGTGCGTGATGCGCGGCGGACGGCCGCTGCGCTCGCCCTCGCG
>NZ_JFJV02000143.1:0-121 GCF_000611145.1 Cupriavidus sp. SK-3
CAAGCCGCAACGTGCCGGATATCGGCACGCGTTGAGCTTTTCGCTCGGGGGCAGGGCCATGCCGAAGTAGGGTGTGGATAACCCGGTCCCAGTGAGCAGCGCAGCAATACCAAACGCCCCG
>NZ_JFJV02000143.1:165-19860 GCF_000611145.1 Cupriavidus sp. SK-3
CAGGCGGCCCTTGTGCGTCGCAAAAGAATAATTGCCGAAAAGGTGGCGAAAACGTCAATTTTCGATGATTTGTGCTGATGTTCGGCTAGTTGCATCCTCATTTGTTGTGCAAATTTGCCGTCCGGCGCGGAGTTTGACCCTATAATGCGGGCTGCTTTGCCGACAGCAGCCGGGCCACCCTTCCGGACTGCGTTGAGGCGAGCGGGGCAGGCGAATCACCTGCGCAATAGAGAACGAACGCATCAACGTTGTCTTTCCGAACCAAGGTCCTCTCCGCTGTATCCGGGAGGGCTGACACATGCCGGGCCCCGCACACGCTTCATTTCTTGCAGGCCCGTCTTCCGCGTCTCGGGCGCCTTCCAAGTTGTAGCTCGCGGGTGTTGTTCGATTGCGCAGGTCATGCCGCCTCAGTCCATGACCAATACATATCGAGGAGCACCTGATGACGCTGTCCCGTCTTACGTCCATCTCCCTGGCCACGGCCCTGTGCGCTTTCGGCGCCACCGCCAACGCGGAGACCATCAAGATTGCCATTGCCGGTCCCATGAGCGGCTCGGTTGCCCAGTACGGCGACATGGTCAAGGCTGGCGCGCTGACTGCCATCGAGCAGATCAATGCCGCCGGTGGCGCGGGCGGCAACAAGTTCGAAGTGGTGCTGATGGACGACGCCTGCGAACCCAAGCAAGCCGTGGCGGTTGCCAACAAGATCGTCAGCCAGAAGATCCATTACGTGATCGGGCACGTGTGCTCGGGCTCGACCATCCCCGCCTCCGACATCTACGAGAACGAAGGCATCGTGATGGTCACCCCGTCGGCCACCGCGCCGCAGCTGACCGAAAACAAGAAGCGCAAGTTCATCTTCCGCACCATCGGCCGTGACGATCAGCAAGGCCCGGCCGCCGCCCAGTACATCATCACCAAGGTCAAGCCCAAGAAGGTTGCGATCCTGCACGACAAGCAGTCGTACGGCCAGGGCATCGCCTCGTCGGTGAAGAAGGACCTGGAAGCCGCCAAGATCCCGGTCGCCGTGTTCGAAGGCGTGAACGCCGGCGATTCGGACTACTCCGCCGTGATCACCAAGCTCAAGTCGCAAGGCGTGGACTTCGTCTACTTCGGCGGCTACCACCCGGAAATGGGCCTGCTGCTGCGCCAGGCGCGCGAGCAGGGCGTCAAGGCGACCTTCATGGGGCCTGAAGGCGTGGGCAACAAGGACGTGACCGCCATTGCCGGCGCGTCGTCCGAAGGCATGCTGGTGACGTTGCCGGCCGACTTCTCCGCCGATCCGTCCAATGCCGCGCTGGTCAAGGCTTTCGCCGACAAGAAGCGCGATGCCAACGGTCCGTTCCAGATGCCGGCCTATGCCGCGGTCCAGATCATCGGCGACGCCATTGCCGGCGCCAAGAGCACGGACCCGACCAAGGTCGCGGCCTACATGCACAAGAACGCCTTCCAGACCCCGATCGGCAAGGTCGAGTACGACGCGCAGGGCGACCTGAAGTCGTTCAGGTTCGTAGTGTTTACCTGGCACAAGGACGCTACCAAGACCGCTGCCAACTAAGCCGCACATCGGCTTGATACGCCCCGCTCATGGTTTGAGCGGGGCGTTTTGGTATCGGGGTCCGGTTGCCCGGCCGGTGCGGCTTATCCGCCGCAGCCGGTGCCTGGGCAACTCCGGCATCACGGAGCTTGCCCGGCGCTTGCGCATTTCCCGCAGCGCCGGTGTCTCCGGCTTCAAAGTTATGGGGCTTCCCGCATGAACGAGTTCCTTCCACAGTTCACCCAGCAACTGGTCAATGGCCTGACGCTGGGTGCGATCTATGCGCTGATTGCCATTGGCTACACCATGGTCTACGGCATTATCGGCATGATCAATTTTGCCCACGGCGAGATCTATATGATCGGTGCCTACGTGGGCCTGGTGACGCTCACCGCGATCGGTGCGAGCGCGGGTTATCCGCTGCCGCTGGTGCTGGGCGCCGCCTTGCTGGTTTCGGTGCTGGTCACCGGCCTGTACGGCTTCGCGGTGGAGCGGGTGGCCTATCGGCCCCTGCGCGGCGGGCCGCGGCTGGTGCCGCTGATCTCCGCCATCGGCATGTCGATCTTCCTGCAGAACTACGTGCAGATCGGGCAGGGTGCGCGCGACGTGTCCGTGCCGGTGCTGCTCTCCGGCGCCATCGAATTCCAGATGGGCAGCGAGTTCACCGTGACCATGCCGTATTCGCGGCTGCTGATCGTGGGCGTGACGCTGGTGCTGATGATCGCGCTGACGCTGTTTATCGGCCATTCGCGCATGGGCCGCGCCTGCCGCGCCTGCGCCGAAGACATGCGCATGGCCAACCTGCTTGGCATCGACACCAACCGCGTGATCTCCTTCACCTTCGTGCTGGGCGCGATGCTGGCGGCGGTGGGCGGTGTGCTGATCGGCCTGACCATCGGCAAGCTCAATCCCTATATCGGTTTCGTCGCAGGCATCAAGGCTTTTACCGCGGCGGTGCTTGGCGGCATCGGCAGCATCCCCGGCGCCATGCTGGGCGGTGTGCTGCTGGGCCTGGCGGAAACCTTTGCCTCCGGCTACATGCCGGCCGAGTACAAGGACGTGGTGGCCTTCGGCCTGCTGGTGCTGATCCTGCTGTTCCGCCCGACCGGCCTGCTGGGCAAGCCCGACGTTGAAAAGGTATGACGCCATGACACAAGCTATTTCTACGCCAATCGACGTGGCGCAAGGCGCCCCGGCGGGGCAGACCCTGAAGAACGCCATCGTCGCGGCCGTGATGACGGCCATCCTGACTATTCCCGTGCTGGGGCTGCAGCTAAAGCTGGACGGCTACAAGGTTGTATTCGAACCACACTGGAAGCCGGTCTGGCTGGCGGTGGGCGCGGTCTTCCTGTTCCAGCTGTTCAAGCCGCTGTTCCTGCGCGCCACCGCCGGCGTCAAGGTGCCGAGCCTGCCTGCGCTCGGCACAGGCCAGCAACGCAAGGTCATCTGGCTGCTGCTGGCGGTCGGCCTTGTGTTTCCGTTTTTCGGTTCGCGCGGCGCGGTGGATGTGGCCACGCTGGCACTGATCTACGTGATCCTCGGGCTGGGCCTGAACATCGTGGTGGGCTACGCCGGGCTGCTGGACCTGGGCTACGTCGGCTTTTACGCGGTGGGCGGCTACACCTACGCACTGCTCAACCAGTACTTCGGCCTGACCTTCTGGGAATGCCTGCCGATCGCCGCCTGCATGTCGGCCACCTTCGGTTTCCTGCTGGGCTTCCCGGTGCTGCGGCTGCGTGGCGATTACCTGGCCATCGTCACGCTGGGCTTCGGCGAAATCATCCGCCTGCTGCTCAACAACCTGACCAGCCTGACCGGTGGCCCGGACGGCGTGTCGGGCATCCCGAAGCCGACCGTGTTCGGCATCGAGATGGCACGCAGCGCGAGCGTGGAGGGCGCCAAGACCTTCCACGAGCTGCTGGGCTGGGACTACAGCGGCGAGCACATGGTGATCTTCCTGTACCTGCTGGCGCTGCTGCTGGTGGGCTTCACGCTGTTCGTCACCAGCCGGCTGATCCGCATGCCGATGGGGCGCGCGTGGGAAGCCCTGCGCGAGGATGAGATCGCCTGCCGTTCGCTCGGCCTGAACCCGACCCGCATCAAGCTGTCGGCATTTACGCTGGGCGCGGCGTTTGCCGGCCTGGGCGGCGCGTTCTTCGCCGCGCGCCAGGGCCTGGTCAATCCCGAATCGTTCACCTTCATCGAGTCCGCGCTGATCCTGGCGGTGGTGGTGCTGGGCGGCATGGGCTCGCAACTGGGCGTGATCCTGGCGGCCATCCTGCTGACCGCGTTGCCGGAAGTGGCACGCGGCTTTGCCGAGTACCGCATGCTGATCTTTGGCCTGGTGATGGTGCTGATGATGATGTGGCGTCCGCAGGGCCTGCTGCCCGCGAGCCGCCCCCACGTGGAGTTGCCGCAATGAGCCAAGTTCAACAAGCGGAACTGCTGAAAGTCTCCGGCCTGCAGATGCGCTTCGGCGGCCTGCTGGCGGTCGACGGTATCGATTTCGATGTGCGCCGCGACGAAGTCTTCGCCATCATCGGCCCCAATGGCGCGGGCAAGACCACGGTCTTCAACTGCGTGGGCGGCTTCTACAAGCCGACCGCCGGCGAGGTCTCGCTGGACGGCCACTCGATTGCCCGCCTGCCGAGCCACCAGGTGGCGCGCCGCGGGCTGGTGCGCACGTTCCAGAATATCCGTCTGTTCAAGCAACTGACGGTGGTAGAGAACCTGCTGGTGGCACAGCACCTGCAGGTGCGCTCCGGCCTGCTGCACGGCCTGTTCGCCACGCCGGCCTATCGCCGCGCCGAACGCGAGGCGCTGGAGCGCGCTTCGGTGTGGCTCGAGCGCATGGGTCTGCGTGGCGTGGCCAACCGCGAGGCGGGCACGCTGTCGTACGGCCACCAGCGCCGGCTGGAGATCGCGCGCTGCATGATCACCAATCCGCGCCTGTTGATGCTCGATGAGCCCGCGGCCGGGCTCAACCCGCAGGAAAAGGTCGAGTTGTCGCAGCTGATCGACCAGTTGCGGCGCGAGTTCAAGATCTCGGTGCTGCTGATCGAACACGACATGAGCCTGGTGATGGGCGTGTCCGACCGCATCCTGGTGATGGAGCACGGCCGGCCGATCGTGATCGGCAAACCGGCCGAAGTGCGTAACGATCCGCGCGTGATCAAGGCTTACCTGGGAGAGGACTGATGCTGAAGCTGGAAAAGGTCCATACCCATTACGGCGCCATTGAAGCGCTGTCTGGCGTATCGATCGAAGTGAACAAGGGCGAGATTGTCACGCTGATCGGCAGCAACGGCGCCGGCAAGACCACGCTGATGATGACCGTGTGCGGCTCGCCGCGCGCGTCGAGCGGACGCGTGATGTTCGAGGGACAGGACATCACGCGGCGTCCTACCCACGAGATCATGCGTCTCGGCATGGCGATCTCGCCGGAAGGGCGGCGTGTGTTTCCCAGCCTGACGGTGCTGGAAAACCTGAAGATGGGCGCCTTCTTCGGCAAGCGCGACGAGATCGAGGCGGGCGTCGAGCACGTCTACAAGCTCTTCCCGCGCCTGAAGCAGCGCTCGGCCCAGCGCGCCGGGACCATGTCCGGCGGCGAGCAGCAGATGCTGGCCATCGGCCGCGCGCTGATGAGCCGGCCCCGGCTGCTGTTGCTGGATGAGCCCACCCTCGGCCTGGCGCCGCTGGTGATCGCGCAGATCTTCGACATCATCCGGACCATTCGTGACGAAGGCGTCACTGTGTTCCTGGTGGAGCAGAACGCGAACAAGGCGCTGGGCGTGGCGGATCGAGGCTATGTGCTGGAGACAGGGCGCGTGGTGCTGGCGGACACTGGCGCCAATTTGCTGGCGAACGACCGCATCAAGAGCGCTTACCTGGGCGGTTAAACCCGCGCAGGGGCGCTGGCCGAAGCCGGGGAAGGGGCCAACACCGAGCGCCATGACGAAGGCTGTTTCTCCCTCTCCCCTCAGGGGGAGAGGGGAGCGAACCGTCTGGAATTTGAAGTTCCGCCAGCTCGCCCGAGCCCCCCTTTTCGCCATCGGCGAAATCCCCCTTTCGCCAATCACATTACATTCGCGCCGCCGCGCGGCCCGGCCAGGGCCCGGTCGCGCGCTATCGCTGTGGCATAATCGATTGCGAAGTCAAGCATCGCAGCAAGCCGCAGTTCATTGCCCGCATTCCTGCGAAAAATCCCCGCAAACTACCGCGCGACGCCGCCAACCGTGCAGTTCCGAACGGTCCCGGCCCGCCCCCCTGCATCATGGCCAAGACGCTTTACGACAAACTTTGGGATGACCACACCGTGCACGTCGAGGATGACGGCACCACGATGCTGTACATCGACCGGCATCTGTTGCACGAAGTCACCAGCCCGCAGGCGTTTGAAGGCCTGAAGCTGGCGCAGCGCCCGGTATGGCGCATCAGCGCCAACCTGGCGGTGTCGGACCACAATGTGCCGACCACCGATCGCAGCCAGGGTATTTCGGATCCGGTGTCGAAGCTGCAGGTGGACACGCTGGACAACAATTGCGACGCGTACGGTATCACCCAGTTCAAGATGAACGACCTGCGCCAGGGCATCGTGCACGTGATCGGGCCGGAGCAGGGCGCCACGCTGCCGGGCATGACGGTGGTGTGCGGCGACTCGCATACCAGCACGCACGGCGCGTTCGGCGCGCTGGCGCACGGCATCGGCACTTCCGAGGTGGAGCACGTGCTGGCCACGCAGACGCTGCTGGGCAAGAAGGCCAAGAACATGCTGGTGCGCGTGGAAGGCAAGCTGCCGCGCGGCTGCACGGCCAAGGACATCGTGCTGGCCGTGATCGGCAAGATCGGCACCGCCGGCGGCACCGGCTACACCATTGAGTTCGCCGGCTCGGCCATCCGCGACCTGAGCATGGAAGGGCGCATGACGGTGTGCAACATGGCCATCGAGGCGGGTGCGCGCGCTGGCCTGGTTGCCGTCGACGATGTCACGCTCGAATACGTCAAGGGTCGCCCGTTCTCGCCGCAGGGCGTGGAGTGGGAGCAGGCCGTGAACTACTGGCGCACGCTGCATTCGGACGCCGGCGCGCATTTCGACCAGGTGGTCGAGTTGCGCGCGGAAGAGGTCCGCCCGCAAGTGACCTGGGGCACCTCGCCCGAAATGGTGATCAGCATCGAGGACCGCGTGCCGGATCCCGAGAAGGAAAAAGACCCGAACAAGCGCAACGCCATGGAGCGCGCGCTGGAGTACATGGGCCTGCAGCCTAACGTGCCGGTGGACAGCATCAAGATCGACAAGGTCTTCATCGGTTCCTGCACCAACTCCCGCATCGAAGACATGCGCGCCGCCGCCTGGGTCGTGCAGAAGCTGGGCCGCCGCGTGGCGAACAACGTGAAGCTCGCGATGGTGGTGCCGGGTTCTGGCCTGGTCAAGGAGCAGGCCGAGCGCGAAGGGCTGGACAAGGTCTTCAAGGCCGCTGGCTTCGAATGGCGCGAGCCGGGCTGCTCGATGTGCCTGGCCATGAATGCCGACCGCCTGGAAGCGGGCGAGCGCTGCGCATCGACCTCGAACCGCAATTTCGAAGGGCGGCAGGGCGCGGGTGGCCGGACTCACCTGGTGAGCCCGGCGATGGCTGCCGCTGCCGCCATTGAAGGCCACTTCGTCGATATCCGCCAGCTCGGCTAAATCGCGCAGGCTCATCATGAAACAAGCCCTGATCGTGTTGCTCGCATGCTTGTGCATGCTGCAACTGGCCGGCTGCCATACGATGGCCGGCCTTGGCAAGGACACACAGGCGGCAGGCCGCTCGCTCGAAAACGCGGCAAAGAAGTAAGGAACCGACCATGGACAAGTTCACTGTACACAGCGGGCTCACGGTGCCCCTGGACCGCGAGAACGTCGACACCGACGCCATCATCCCCAAGCAATTCCTCAAGTCGATCAAGCGTACCGGCTTCGGCCCCAACCTGTTCGACGAGTGGCGCTACAAGGACGTGGGCCAGCCCGGCCAGGACAACAGCAAGCGGCCGCTGAACCCGGATTTCGTGCTCAACCAGCCGCGCTACCAGGGTGGCTCGATCCTGCTGGCACGCCGTAATTTCGGTTGTGGCAGCTCGCGCGAGCACGCGCCCTGGGCGCTGACGCAATACGGCTTCCGTGCCGTGATTGCGCCGAGCTTCGCCGACATCTTCTTTAACAACTGCTACAAGAACGGCCTGTTGCCGGTCGTTCTGACCGAGTTGCAGGTCGACCATATCTTCAACGAGACCAACGCGTTCAACGGCTACAAGCTGACGATCGATCTCGACAAGCAACTGGTGATCACGCCGGGTGGCGACAGCTACGCGTTCGATATCGCACCGTTTCGCAAGTACTGCATGCTCAACGGTTTCGACGATATCGGCCTGAGCCTCCGCCATGCCGACAAGATCAAGGCATACGAGGCGGAGCGCGTGGCGAAGATGCCGTGGCTGAACAATCGCGTGGTTGGTTGAGACTGGCTGGAACGCCGAGACATAAAAGGAAGACAGAGCATGAAAATCGCAGTCCTGCCGGGTGACGGCATCGGTCCCGAAATCATCGCGGAGGCCGTCAAGGTCCTGAACGCGCTCGACGAGAAGTTCGAGCTGGAAACCGCCCCGGTGGGCGGCGCGGGTTACGAGGCCAGCGGCCATCCGCTGCCCGACGCCACGCTCAAGCTGGCCAAGGAAGCCGACGCTATCCTGTTCGGCGCCGTGGGCGACTGGAAGTACGACAAGCTGGATCGCCCGCTGCGTCCCGAGCAGGCCATCCTGGGCCTGCGCAAGCACCTGCAACTGTTCGCCAACTTCCGTCCGGCGATCTGCTATCCCGAGCTGACCGGCGCCTCGAGCCTGAAGCCCGAACTGGTAGCCGGCCTGGATATCCTGATCGTGCGCGAACTGAACGGCGACATCTATTTCGGCCAGCCGCGCGGCATGCGCGAAGCGCCGGACGGTCCCTTCAAGGGCGCGCGCGAAGGCTTCGACACGATGCGCTACAGCGAGCCGGAAATCCGCCGCATCGCGCATGTCGCCTTCCAGGCCGCCGCCAAGCGCGGCAAGAAGCTGTGCAGCGTCGACAAGGCCAATGTGCTCGAGACTTTCCAGTTCTGGAAGGACGTCGTGATCGACGTGCACAAGGAATATCCGGAAGTCGAGCTGTCGCACATGTACGTGGACAACGCGGCCATGCAACTGGTCAAGGCACCCAAGAGCTTCGACGTCATCGTCACCGGCAATATGTTCGGCGACATCCTGTCGGACGAGGCCGCCATGCTGACGGGTTCGATCGGGATGCTGCCGTCGGCTTCGCTGGACGCCAATAACAAGGGCCTGTACGAGCCTTCGCACGGTTCCGCGCCCGACATCGCCGGTAAGGGCGTGGCCAATCCGCTGGCCACCATCCTGTCGGCGGCGATGATGCTGCGCTTCTCGCTGAACCGCGCCGAACAGGCCGACCGCATCGAGAACGCCGTCAAGAAGGTACTGGCCCAGGGCTATCGCACCGGCGACATCCTGACGCCGGGCTGCAAGCAGGTCGGTACGCGCGAGATGGGCGAGGCCGTCCTGGCCGCGCTGTAAGCCGCATCAAGTTGAAAAGGCGCCGCATGCGGCGCCTTTTCTTTTATTTGTCCCCGATTTCCCCCGTGTGGCAGCGCCGCAAAATCGTGTAGACTTTGCGGATGGTCCGAATCTTCCAGTCCCCCTCGACTGCCATCGCCGCCCCGGTTGCTACCCGCAGCCCGGTTGGCCTGGGTTCGCACGGCCACCCGCTTACCGCAACGACGATTAAAACCATTATTACCAAAACGATCGGCTAGATCGTTCGTCGTGCCTGCTCGTCTTCCCCGCGCAGTCACGTCGGGCGAAGAAAGCGCGGGGAAGTTCAAATCACATCCGAGGTTAGTCATGATTGTAGGTCTCGTCGGCTGGCGAGGAATGGTTGGCAGCGTCCTGATGCAACGCATGCAGGAAGAGCGCGATTTCGACCATATCGAGCCCGTATTCTTCAGCACGTCCAACGCTGGCGGCCAGGCCCCGGCCATGGCCAAGAATGAAACCAAGCTCCAGGACGCGAACGACATCGAAGCGCTGAAGAAGTGCGACGTGGTCCTCACGGCCCAGGGCGGCGATTACACCAACGAGATTTTCCCGAAGCTGCGCGCGGCCGGGTGGAAGGGCTACTGGATCGACGCGGCGTCCTCGCTGCGCATGAAGGACGATGCCATCATCGTGCTCGATCCGGTCAACCTCGGTGTCATCAAGGACGCGCTGACCAAGGGCGTCAAGAATTTCATCGGCGGCAACTGCACGGTCAGCTGCATGATGATGGGCCTGGGCGGCCTGTTCCAGCACGACCTGATCGACTGGATGACCTCCATGACCTACCAGGCCGCTTCGGGCGGCGGTGCGCAGCACATGCGCGAGCTGCTGACGCAGTTCGGCACGCTCAATGCGTCGGTCAAGTCGCTGCTGGATAACCCGGCATCGGCCATCCTGGAAATTGACCGTACCATCCTGGCAACCCAGCACGGCCTGTCGGCCGACGAAACCAAGCAGTTCGGCGTGCCTCTCGCCGGCAACCTGATTCCCTGGATCGACAAGGATCTGGGCAACGGCGTGTCGAAGGAAGAGTGGAAGGCCGGCGCCGAGACCAACAAGATCCTGGGCCGCGGCGAAGGCTTCCTGGGCGCGACCGGCGCTTCGCCGATCGCCGTGGACGGCCTGTGCGTGCGCATTGGCGCGATGCGCTGCCATTCGCAGGCGCTGACCATCAAGCTGCGCCGCGATGTGCCGCTCGATGAGATCGAAGGCATGCTGGCCGAAAACAACCAGTGGGCCAAGGTTGTGCCAAATACCCGTGAGGCCAGCATGACCGACCTCACGCCGGCAGCCGTGACCGGTACCCTGACCATTCCGGTGGGGCGCTTGCGCAAGATGCAGATGGGTGGTGAATACCTTTCGGCCTTCACCGTCGGCGACCAGTTGCTGTGGGGCGCCGCCGAACCGCTGCGCCGTATGCTGCGCATCCTGATCGAAGCCTGAATCCGGGAGTGGCCCTTCAGGCAGCCTCAAGGCATGTCTTAGTCCATGTCTTATGGTCCTGGGCCAGGTGTTCGGGAGTTTCGTTGCAGCATGGCAACAGAAACCCCCTGCTTTGATGACAACGCCGCGCCTGTGCGCGGCGTTGTCATTCCCGGCTGACTATTTTTCGCGGCGGTGCGTCACAATACAGCCGGCATATGCCGGGCTGCGGGGCGGTCGTCCGCACGTCCGTACGAGTTGGCGCGGGGCTCAGTCGGGACGCTAACTTGCTGCGCTAAACCATTGATGTTAAGTTAATTTCATTACTAGAACACAACGGAGCACAAGGTGAGTGTGAGCCAACATCGCCGGAAAGATGCGCCTATAGCCCGCCAGCGCTGGTCAACGCTGGCCTTCACGGCACTGGGTTTGCTGCTCGCGCAGCCGGCCGCTTATGCCGCGGGGTTCGGGCAATTACGGGTACAGTCGAATCTGGGTCAGCCGCTGCAGGCGGAAATCGATATTAGTGGTGTCAGCGCGGAAGAAGCGGACGGGCTAACCGTCAAGCTGGCGTCGCCCGATGCGTATGCCAAGGCCGGCCTGACCTATCTGCCGGCGGTCAAGAGCCTGCGGCTGCAGGTCGAGCGCCGTCCCAACGGCAGCTATGTGGCGAGGGTCCGGTCAACCCAGCCACTCAGCGAGCCTTTTGTCGACATCCTGGTCGACATGACATGGGCTAGCGGCAAGGTGTCGCGCGCCTACACCTTCCTGCTGGATCCGGCCGGCGCCAAGCCATCCAACCAGACTTTCTCGCCCACTACGGTGGTGCAGGCGGGAACCCCGGACGACGCCGGCGCTGCCGGCCCGGCGGCATCGGCTCCCGCGCCAAGCGCTGCGCCTGTGCCCGCCGCGGCACCGGCACCGGTGGCGGCTAGCCAGGCGCCACGGCCGCAAGCCAAGGCACCGGCGCCACGGCCGCACCGCGCCGCAGCGCCGGTGGCTGAAGGTACGGCCGCGGCCGCCGGCGTGTACACCGTCCAGCGCGGGGATAACCTCACTGCCATTGCCAACGAAGCCTCCCAGGGGCAGGATGCGGTCTCGCTCGACCAGATGCTGGTCGCGCTGTATCGCAACAATCCGAACGCGTTCATCGGCGGCAATATGAACCGCCTCAAGGCGGGCGCCGTGCTCAAGGTGCCCAGCCAACAGGAAGCGCAAGCGGTCACGCCACGCGCGGCGCGCCGCGAGGTGGTGGCACGCACGCAGGGCTTTGACGCTTACCGCAGCCGCCTGGCGACGGCCGCTGCCGCGCGCACGGTCGAAGCCGGCAGTGGCCGCGAGCAGTCGGGCAATGTCACCGCGCGCGTGCAGGAACAGGCTGCGCCGGCTGCCGGCCCGCGTGACGAACTCAAGCTCAGCAAGCCCGAGCGGGGTAGCCAGGCCGCCGCCGCCGCTGCGGAAAGCAGTATCGCCAAGGAACGGCAGCTCAAGGAAGCCGAGGCACGCCTCGCGCAGCTTGAGAAAAACGTCAGTGACATGCAGCGGCTGGTCGAGCTGAAGAACGCCGAGCTTGCCAAGCTGGCCCAGACGCAGAAGAGTGCGGGAACGGACGGCGCCGCGGCGCCATCGGCCGCACCTGCAGTGGTGCCAGCCGGTACTGCCAAGGCCGACGCCGGCGCCACAGCCGCACCGGTCACGGCAGAGGCTGGCGCGGGTGCCAGCTCTGCTACGGCAGCGGCTGCGACCGCTGCGACCGCTGCGCCGCTGGCCGGCTCGCCGGCTTCGGCGGTCTCGGCCACGGCGGGCGCCAGCAGTGCGAATGCAAGCGTGGCGGACAACGCCGTAGTCGCCGCCAAGCCTGACGCCGCCTCCACGCCGGCCGCCAAGCGCCCGCCGGTTGTGACGCAGCCCCAGCCGGTGGCACAGCCGTCCTTCATCGAGGATCTGCTGGCCAACCCCATGCTATTGCCCGGTGGCGGCCTTCTGATCGCTCTGCTGGGGGGCTATGCCATCTATCGCCGGCGCCAGCAGCAGAAGTCCAGCGAGAACGCCGCCTTCGGGGACAGCATCCTGTCGCAGGAAAGCACTGTCATGGCGGGCGGCAATTCGCTGTTCGGCGCCGCAGGCGGACAGAGCGTCGATACCTCGCAGCACAGTGTGTTCGGCGCTGATTTCCGCATCGGCAACAATACCGCGGAAGCCAACGAGGTCGACCCGATCGCCGAGGCTGATGTCTATATCGCCTACGGGCGTGATGTGCAGGCAGAGGAGATCCTGCGCGAAGCGCTGCAGCAAAACCCTGAGCGCCAGGCGATTCGCCTGAAGCTCATGGAGATTCACAACAATCGTCAGGATGTGGAAGGTTTTCGCGTGATTGCAGAAGAAATGTTCGCCCAGACGGGCGGACAAGGGGCGGAGTGGGTACAGGCAGCGGAAATGGGACGGCGCCTCGAGCCGGGCAACGCTTTGTACCTGAGCGTGGCGCCGGACACGGCTTCCGGCGATACCACTACCTTGCCGGGCGATCAGTGGCGCACCCACGATCCCTCGCAAGATCCGGCGGCGGCACCCCGCGAGACCGCGCTGGCGGACCTGGCCGATCTGGCGTTGCCGCTCGACGGCTTCCCCGCGCCAGCGGCCGGTGCGCCGATTACCGCGCCGGAGTCGGCCTCGCTCGTGTTCGGCAATGCCGACGCGCTGCCTGAGGCACTTGCCACCCGCCTGGACGATGGCCTTGACCTGGATCTGGATTTGCCGGCACCCCAGGGCCACGGCGCCCATGAGGATATCCTGGCGCTGGATACGCCCACGCGCAGCCGACCGCTCGACTTCGATATGTCCGGTATTTCGCTGGACCTCAATCCGGACAGCCGGGACGACACGGTGGGCGATAGCCACGAGACCCGTACTTTCTATGGCGCATCGTCGCTGCCGGCGCCTACGATGCTGCGCGACGGCAAGCTGTCCGAGCCGATCGACCTGTCGCGCGTGAGCGCGGAGAGCGGGCTGGACACGTCGCGCGGGATCTCCCCGAGTACCTTGTCGGCGGACGTCGTCGATGGTGGCCGCGACATGCAGATCAAGTTCGATCTGGCCAGGGCCTATATCGAAATCGGCGACAAGGAAGGCGCGCGGGAACTGCTGCAGGAAGTGGTGGATCAGTCGCAGGATCCCCTGTTGACGGAGGCCCGCAGCCTGCTGCGCGACGTGGCCTGACAGGCCAGGCTGTATGATGGCGGGCTGTGCGCAGGCAATGCGCCCGGCAGCTCGCCACGGATGCGCCGGGAGCGTGGCTCCCGGCGCATTTGCTTTTTGCGGGCCGGCAATCGCTGGCTTTCGCCGGTTGTGCTCCGTTTTCGATCATTCGTTCGCGCTTTGCCCGTCAATTTCCGCTTGTCAATTTCCGCCTCATGAACCGCATCGCCCTCGGCCTCCACTACGACGGTGCCGCTTTCTCCGGCTGGCAGTCGCAACCGCACCGCAATACGGTGCAGGACCGGCTAGAAGACGCAATTGAGCGCTTCGCCGGCTGCCGTGTGCAGACCACGGTGGCAGGCCGCACCGATGCCGGCGTGCATGCGCTCGGACAGGTGATCCATATCGACACCGAATTGTCGCGCGAGCCGTTCTCCTGGGTGCGCGGCGTCAACGCCTTCCTGCCGCCCAGCATCGCGCTGCAATGGGCCAGGCCGGTCGACGAGGGCTTCCATGCGCGTTTCCTGGCCTTCGAGCGCATGTATTACTACGCGCTCTATACCGGTCCGCACCGCGTGCCGCTGGTGCACGGCAGGGCTGGCTACCTGATGCTGCCGCCGGGGCAGGGCCTGGACGTCGACGCCATGCGCGCCGCTGCCGCCTGCCTGCTGGGCGAGCACGATTTTTCCGCCTTCCGCGCCGCAGAGTGCCAGGCCAAGTCGCCAGTCAAGACCATGTACGACATCACGCTCAAGGCCGATGGCGACTGGTTGTTCGTGCGTTTTCGGGCTAGCGCCTTCCTGCATCACATGGTGCGCAACCTGATGGGGTGCCTGGTCGCGGTAGGGCGGGGCCGCTACCCGCCGGGCTGGATGGCTGAAGTGCTGGCTGGGCGCAGTCGCGCCAAGGCAGCACCCACCTTCATGCCCGACGGCCTCTACCTCGCCGGGGTGAAGTATCCTGAGCAATACGGGATTCCGGCCGCGGACACGGCGGCCAGCCTGTTTCATGGAGTGTTTGCCAATGACCCAGTCGCCTGAGCCGGGCCGCGCCGCGCCGCGCCGTACCCGCGTCAAGATCTGCGGGCTCACGCGCGAGGACGACGTTCGCGCGGCGGTGGATGCCGGTGCCGACGCGATCGGCCTGGTTTTCTATCCGGGCAGCCCCCGCTTTGTCGAGGTGGCGCGCGCCGCCGCGCTGGCCGAAGCCGCCGGCGCCTTCGTCTCGGTTGTGGGGCTGTTCGTCAACGCGGATGCCGACGAGATCGCCCATGTGGTTGAACGTGTGCCGCTTACGCTACTGCAATTCCATGGTGACGAGAGACCGGAGGCTTGCACGCAGGCGGCCCAGCGCTGCCGGCTGCCGTTTCTGCGCGCGGCACGCGTCCAGCCCGGCCTTGATTTGGTAGAATTCGCGGATCTGTATCGTGATGCCGCTGCCTTGCTGCTTGATGCCTTCGTCGAAGGCTACGGCGGTGGCGGGCACGTCTTCGACTGGACCCTGATACCCCCGGCATGGCTTCCGCCCACCCACAACCCGACCGCAAGCGCCGCTCCTCGGATCGTTTTGAGTGGTGGGTTGAACGCGCAAAACGTCGCTGGCGCGATTGAGCGCGTGCGGCCCTACGCTGTCGATGTAAGCAGTGGCGTGGAGGCCGCCAAAGGCGTGAAAGACCACGCCAGGATTGCCGCCTTCGTGCGCGCCGTGCGCAGCGCGGATGCCGGGTAGGGCAGCTTGCCCATCGGGCAGCCAGCCTCCCGCCTGCTCCGTGCCTGCCCCGCGCACGACCCTAACGTCATCGAGCCCCTGCCAGACCGGCAAGGGCCCTGTTCAGAAGAGCTGACTCATGTACGACCTGCCCGATTCCCGTGGCCATTTCGGCCCCTATGGTGGTTCCTTCGTTTCCGAAACGCTGGTGCACGCGCTGGACGAACTGCGCGAAGCCTATGCCCACTTCAAGAAAGATCCCGAGTTCGACGCGGAATACCGCCGCGAACTGAAGCATTTCGTCGGCCGGCCCTCGCCGATCTATCACGCGCAACGCTGGAGCGAGATGCTCGGCGGCGCGCAGATCTATCTCAAGCGCGAAGACCTCAACCACACCGGCGCCCACAAGATCAATAACGTGATTGGCCAGGCACTGCTGGCCAAACGCATGGGTAAGCCGCGGGTGATTGCCGAGACCGGCGCTGGCCAGCACGGCGTGGCCACCGCGACCATCGCCGCGCGCTTTGGCATGGAATGCGTGGTCTACATGGGCTCGGAAG
Organism: Cupriavidus sp. SK-3; assembly: GCF_000611145.1. NCBI lineage: Bacteria > Pseudomonadati > Pseudomonadota > Betaproteobacteria > Burkholderiales > Burkholderiaceae > Cupriavidus > Cupriavidus sp. SK-3. The sequence continues at coordinate 16,207 of NZ_JFJV02000143.1, forward strand.
ACGTCAAGCGCCAAGCTGCCAACGTCTACCGCATGAAGCTGCTGGGCGCGACCGTGGTGCCCGTGGAAAGCGGCTCCAAGACCCTCAAGGACGCGCTCAATGAAGCGATGCGCGACTGGGTCACCAATGTCGAGAACACCTTCTACATCATCGGCACCGTGGCCGGCCCGCACCCCTACCCGATGATGGTGCGCGACTTCCAGTGCGTGATCGGCGAAGAATCCAAGGTGCAGATGCCCGAACTGACGGGCCGCCAGCCCGACGCCGTGATCGCCTGCGTGGGCGGCGGCTCCAATGCCATGGGCATCTTCTACCCGTATATCGAGCACAAGGACGTGCGCCTGATCGGCGTGGAGGCCGCCGGCGACGGGCTCGAAACCGGTCGCCATGCCGCCGCGCTGATCGGCGGCTCGCCGGGCGTGCTGCACGGCAACCGCACCTACCTGCTGCAGGATGCCGACGGCCAGATCATCGAGACGCATTCGATTTCCGCCGGGCTGGACTATCCGGGCGTCGGTCCCGAGCACGCATGGCTCAAGGACATCGGCCGCGCCGAGTATGTGCCGATCACCGATGAGGAAGCGCTCAAGGCCTTCCACGACTGTTGCCGCATCGAAGGCATCATCCCGGCACTGGAATCCAGCCACGCCATCGCCTACGCCTGCAAGCTGGCGCCGACGCTGCCCAGGGACAAGCTGCTGCTGGTGAACCTGTCGGGCCGGGGCGACAAGGACATGCATACCGTGGCCGAACGTTCGGGGCTGAAGCTCTGATGCGCGACTTTCTCCCGCCGGGCGCCGCTGAAGGCGGCGCCCCGGCCGCACCCCTCGCGGCGCCGCAGCTGACGCTTTACCAGGAAGACGTGCTGGAAGGCATCAAGCGCATTGCCGACGGCTCCATCGACCTGATCGTGGCCGATCCGCCCTATGGCCTGGGCAAGGATTACGGCAACGACTCTGACCGCCTGTCCGGGCAGGCCTACCTGGAATGGTCGGCGCGCTGGATCGATGCGGTGGTGCCCAAGCTGGCGCCGCGCGGCTCCTTGTACCTGTTCTGCACCTGGCAATACTCGCCGGAACTGTTCGTGATGCTCAAGCAGCGCCTGACCATGATCAACGAGATCATCTGGGACCGGCGCGTACCGAGCATGGGCGGCACCACGCGCAAGTACTCCTCGGTGCACGACAACATCGGGTTCTTCGCCGGGGCTCGTGACTACTACTTCGACCTCGACTCCGTGCGCGTGCCGTACGATGCCGAGACCAAGAAGGCACGCAGCCGACCGCGTTTCGAAGGCAAGAAATGGCTCGAGGTGGGCTACAACCCGAAGGATCTGTGGAGCGTGCCGCGGATCCACCGGCAAGATCCGGAACGTGCGGACCATCCCACCCAGAAGCCGCTGCACATCGTGCAGCGCATGGTGCTGGCCAGTTGCCCGCCGGGCGGGCTGGTGCTTGACCCATTCACCGGCAGCGGCACGACCGCGGTGGCCTGCGCGCTGCACGGACGGCGATTTGTCGGCTACGAGATGAATCCCGACTATGTGCGCGTGGCGCGCGAACGCGTCGCGGCTTGCATCAGTTCGCCACAGGCCGCGCCGGCTACCCTGAACATCGCAGCAGCGAACGACGAGCCCTTGCTGGCTGCCTTGTCCACGCCGTTGCCCACTATTGCTCAATGACCATGTCCCGAATCAAATCGACTTTCGCGGCGCTGGCCGCGCAGAACAAGAAGGGCCTGATTCCGTTCATCACCGCGGGCGATCCCGAGCCTGGCCTGACCGTTGCGCTGATGCACGCGCTGGTGGCGGGCGGTGCCGACGTCATCGAGCTCGGCGTGCCGTTTTCCGACCCGATGGCCGACGGCCCGGTGATCCAGCGTGCCTCCGAGCGTGCGCTTGCGCAGGGCGTGACGCTGACCAAGGTGCTGGCCTGGGTGGCGGAGTTCCGCCAGACCAATGCCACCACGCCGGTGGTGCTGATGGGTTACGCCAACCCGATCGAGCGCATGGGCGAGGCTGTCTTCGCCAAGGCCGCGGCGGCGGCCGGCGTCGACGGCGTGCTGGTGGTCGATTACCCGCCCGAGGAGTGCGAGACCTTCGCGGCGCAGATGCGCGCCCACGGGATGGACCCGATTTTCCTGCTGGCGCCCACCTCCACGGACGATCGCATCGAAGCCGTGGCCAAGCTGGCGAGCGGCTACCTGTACTACGTCTCGCTCAAGGGCGTGACCGGTTCGGCCACCATCGACCTCGATAGCGTGGCCGCGCGCATTCCGCTGATCAAGCGCCATGCCAACCTGCCGGTGGGCGTGGGCTTTGGCATCCGCGACGCGCAGACCGCGCGCACGATCGGCAGCGTGGCCGATGCCGTGGTGATCGGCAGCCGCCTGGTGCAGTTGCTCGAAGATGCGCCGCGGGACCAGGCGGTACAATCGCTGCAATCGTTCATCGGGGAAATCCGCCAGGCGCTCGACGCCTGAACGTGATTTACGCAGCACCGCCCGTGCTTGCGCGCGGGCGGGCAATGCAACAAAAACGCATGATTTTGGCGGCAGTTGTGCCGCAACAGGCGCATCGCCCCGGCTGAACGGGGACTGCGGATCGCAGGCATGGTAAATTCGCGGCCTGACATGTTCCGCGCATGTGCCGAAAGGAGCCTTTCATGAGCTGGTTGGATAAACTCCTCCCCCCCAAGATTCAACAGACCGACCCCTCCACCCGCAAGGGCATTCCGGAAGGGCTGTGGGTCAAGTGCCCGTCGTGCGAGTCGGTGTTGTACCGTACCGACGTCGAGGCCAACCTCCACGTCTGCCCCAAGTGCGACCACCATATGCGCATCCGCGCCCGCGCCCGCCTCGACGGGCTGCTGGACGCCGAGGGCCGCTATGAGATCGGCCAGGAGATCCTGCCGGTCGACGCGCTCAAGTTCAAGGACACCAAGAAGTATCCCGACCGCATCAAGGCCGCCATGGACGACACCGGCGAGACCGATGCCATGGTCGTGATCGGCGGCGCTATCCATACCATTCCGGTGGTGGTGAGTTGCTTCGAGTTCGAATTCATGGGCGGCTCCATGGGTTCGGTGGTGGGCGAGCGCTTTGTGCGTGGCGCCCAGGCGGCGCTGGAGCAGAAGGTACCGTTTATCTGCATCACCGCCACGGGCGGTGCGCGTATGCAGGAAAGCCTGCTGTCGCTGCTGCAGATGGCCAAGACTACGTCGATGCTGAACCAGCTGTCGAATGCCAAGCTGCCGTTTATCAGCGTGCTGACCGATCCCACCATGGGCGGCGTGTCGGCCAGCTTTGCGTTCCTGGGCGACGTTGTGATCGCCGAACCCAAGGCTTTGATCGGCTTTGCTGGTCCGCGCGTGATTGAACAGACGGTGCGCGAGAAGCTGCCTGAAGGCTTCCAGCGGGCTGAGTTCCTGTTGCAGAAGGGCGCTATCGATATGATTGTCGATCGCCGCAAGATGCGGGATGAATTGGCGCAGTTGCTGGCTTTGCTGCAGAAGCAGCCGGCGGATGCGGTGGCTTAAGGTTTGGGGTGGTGATGGTGATTGGGCGCGGACGGTTGTTCGCGCTTTTTCGCTTTTTGGGGTGGTGGTTGATAGGTTTAGCTGCAACTTCAACTTCAAAGTCAAAGGCAGTTTCACC
>NZ_JFJV02000144.1:0-264 GCF_000611145.1 Cupriavidus sp. SK-3
AAGTTCCAAACAGAATGGAACACTACACTAGCAAGCACATGGCTGTAAGCCATTGATCTATATGGCGAAACGGCCGTTCAGTGGCGTTTTTTGCCGTTGTGCAAGAGCAACGCCATTTTCCGTCCATGTTCAATGATTCCGCTAATGCGGTGCGGCGGATCATTAATTCGGCTATCGCGGGCTACGCTGAGCCGGTGTCGGCGAAATTCTATTGCTGGCCGAGCAGGGCGGATGGGGAGGGTGACAGTTCGGTAGAGCCATGCG
>NZ_JFJV02000144.1:340-20292 GCF_000611145.1 Cupriavidus sp. SK-3
CATTCACGCTAATTAGAGCTCGCCATTAGCCGAAATAGCGATCCGCAACACGGCCCGAGGCCGGCCGGCTGTCGCAGGCGTTTCTGAGTCTCCTCGTGGCACGCCGGCGCTGATCCCGCGGGCGCGGCCTTATTCCGCCTTAGCCCCCGAATCTCGCGCCACTTTGCTCCACTTGTCGGTCTCGGCGCGGATAAACGCAGCCAGTTGCGCCTGCGTCATATCGCCAGCAGTCACGCCCTGCTCGTCAAACCGCTTTTGCACGTCAGGTGCCTTCAGCAGCTTGCCCAGCTCGGCTGATACGCGCTGCTCGATCGCCGCGGGCGTGCCGCGCGGTGCCATCAGCGCGAACCACGTGGTGACTTCGTAGCCCTTGACGCCGCTCTCTGCCAGCGTCGGCACGCCGGGATAGGCGCCGGAACGCTTCGCGGTGGTCACCGCCAATGCCTTGACCTTGCCGCTGCGCACGTGTTGCAGGGCCGACGGGCTGGTCTCGATCGCCATCTGGATCTGGCCCGCGATCAGGTCGGTCATCATCGGCGCACCGCCCTTGTAAGGCACATGCGCGATGTCGGTGCCCGTCAACGCGCGGAACAGCTCGCCGGACAGGTGCTCGGTGCTGCCGATGCCGGCCGAGCCGTAGTTGACCTTGCCGGGATGCGACTTGATGTAGGCGATCAGGTCGGGCACGGACTTCACCGGGATCGAAGGGTTGACCACCAGCACATTGGGCGTCAGCGCCACCAGGCCCACGGGATCGAGGTCGCGCGTGAATTCATAGGGCAGGCTCTTGTAGATGGCCGGCGCCATGGTGTGGGCGACGGTGGCCAGCAGGAAGGTGTAGCCATCGGCCGGCGCGCGCGCCACGTTGGCCGCGCCGAGGGTGCCGCCGGCGCCGGGGCGGTTGTCGACCACCACCGGTTGCTGCAGCGCCTCGCCCAGTTTCTGGCCGATGGTGCGGGCAAGGATGTCGGTGGTGCCGCCGCTGGCGAACGGCACTACCAGGGTGATCGGCTTGGTCGGCCAGTGGTCCGCGGCGAATGCGGCGGGCGCGCCGAGCACGGCGCTGCCGGCAAGGCAGGCCACCACGGCGCGGCGAATGCGCGAAACGGTTGTCATGCAGTCTCCTTTGCGGGAAGTCGTGTTGTTATGGAAATGGCGGCAGCGTAGCGTCATGCCGTCTGTTTCTGACCGGTGCGACTCTACGCAGCCGCTGGCCAGCGCGCCATCTGGCTGGCGTTAACGGGTCTTCAGGATTCGTGAACCGTGGCAGGTTTTCCGCTACCATACGGGCAAACTGCGGCAGCGGGGACGTGACATGGAACTGAGGCAACTGCGCTACTTCGTCAGCGTGATCGAGCATGGCAGCATGGGCAAGGCGGCGCTGGAGCTGGGCGTGGTCACGTCCGCGCTGAGCCAGCAGATCAGCCGGCTGGAAAGCGAGCTGTCGACACGGCTGCTGCAGCGCACTTCCACCGGCGTGGTCGCCACCGACGCCGGGCTGGCCTTCTGGCGCCAGGCCCAGCTGGCGCTGCGCCATGTCGACGACGCCGCACTGGCCGCGCGGCAGGCGCGCCTGTCCGGGCATGTCAGCGTGGGTTTGCCGCCCAGCACGGCTGCGGTGCTGGCGCTGCCCTTCATGCGGGCCATGGGCGATCGCTACCCCGACGTGCGGCTACGCATGGTGGAGAGCCTTTCCGGCTACCTTGGCACCATGCTGAGCGCGCGCCAGATCGACCTGGCGGTGCTGTTCAGCGAGGAGCCGGCGCAGCGCTGGAGCGTGTTGCCGCTGCTCGACGAGCGCCTGTTCGTGATCGGCGCCGAGGGGCTGGCCGGCATGCCGCGGGGCGAGCAGACCTCGGTGGCGGCACTGGGCAAGCTGCCGCTGATACTGCCCAGCGGCTCGCACGGGCTGCGCGCGCTGGTCGCCGCGTGCTTCCGCCAGGCGAAGCGCGAGCCCCAGGTAGTGGCGGAGATCGACGGCCTGGCGATCCTGATGGACGCCGTGCTGGGCGGCCTGGGTGCCACCATCCAGCCGGGCGCGGCACTGGCGCGCAGCCACGGCACACCCTACCGCAGCATCCTGGTCACCGACGCGGATGCCACGCGGCCCAACCTGCTGGTCAGCTTGTCCGATGACGAACTGTCGCCGGCTGGCCTCGCTGCGCGCGTGGTGCTGGCCGACGTCGCCACCACGCTGGTGCGCGAGGGGCGCTGGCCCGGCGCCACGCTACGGCCGCGCTAAGTTCGCGACCGGCCCGCTCTCGGCCCGATGCCCCGCGATGGCCGGGGCTTCACGAAACCTGAAGCCCCCTTGCCGCGGCCCTGCTGGCGCGCGCTCGCCTTGCCCGCCAAGATGGCGCCAGCAAGGAGATAATCCCCATGGTCGACGTTTTGGTAATTGGCGGCGGCAACGCGGCCCTGTGCGCGGCGCTGATGGCGCGCGAAGCAGGGGCCTCGGTGCTGCTGCTCGAATCCGCGCCGCGCGAGTGGCGTGGCGGAAACTCCCAGCACACGCGCAACCTGCGCTGCATGCACGACGCGCCGCAAGATGTGCTGGTCGATGCCTATCCAGAAGAAGAATACTGGCAGGATCTGCTCAAGGTCACTGGCGGCCTCACCGACGAACACCTGGCGCGGCTGGTGATCCGCGCGTCGTCGGCCTGCCGCCCGTGGATGCGCAGGCACGGTGTACGCTTCCAGCCGCCGCTGTCGGGCGCGTTGCACGTGGCGCGCACCAACGCCTTTTTCATGGGCGGCGGCAAGGCGCTGGTCAATGCGTATTATCGCAGCGCCGAGGCGATGGGTGTACAGATCCTCTATGACACCCCAGTGGATGCCATCGAACTGGACGGCGATCGTTTCGTCGCCGCGCGCAGCGGCAGCCAGCGCTTTACCGCGCGCACCTGCGTGCTGGCCGCGGGCGGCTTCGAATCCAATCGCGAATGGCTGCGCGAGGCCTGGGGCCAGAATGAGCGCGGCGAATGGCCAGCCGACAATTTCCTGATCCGCGGCACGCGCTTCAACCAGGGCGTGCTGCTGCGCTACATGATCGACGCAGGCGCCGACGCCATCGGCGACCCGTCGCAATCGCACTGCGTCGCCATCGACGCGCGCGCGCCGCTGTACGACGGGGGTATCTGCACGCGCATCGATTGCGTGTCGCTGGGCGTCGTGGTCAATCGCGATGCCGTGCGCTTTTACGACGAAGGCGAGGACTTCTGGCCCAAGCGCTATGCCATCTGGGGCCGGCTCGTGGCGCAGCAGCCCGGCCAGATCGGCTATTCGATCATCGACAGCAAGGCGATTGGCCGCTTCATGCCCCCAGTGTTCCCCGGCGAGAAGGCCGACACGCTACCCGAACTCGCCAGCAAGCTGGGGTTGCCGGAAGCGCAGTTCGTGCGCACGGTGCAGGACTACAACACGGCGTGCCGGGTCGGCACCTTCGACCATACCGCGCTGGACGACTGCCATACCGAGGGCCTGGCTCCGGCCAAGACCCACTGGGCCAGGCCGCTCGACCAGGCGCCGTTCTACGGCTACGCGCTGCGGCCGGGCATCACCTTCACCTACCTGGGGCTCAAGGTAAACGACCGCGCCCAGGTGCACTTTGGCGGCAAGCCGAGCGGGAATCTATTCGTGGCAGGAGAAATGATGGCCGGCAACGTGCTCGGCAAGGGTTACACGGCCGGTGTCGGCATGTCGATCGGCACCGCGTTCGGGCGCATCGCGGGCACGCAGGCCGCACTGGCCGCAGGTATCAACACGGGAGTTTTCCATGCAGAAGCTTGAGGCCCTGGCGCGCGAGGCCGCGCAATTGGCCGCACAACGGGCAGGGCAGGACGCTGCCGCGTTGGCGCCGCAAAGCCGCGTTATCCGCGTGTTGCCGCTGACCGACAACGAGGCCGAAGTGGCTCGGCAGATGCAGATCTGCAACGCCTGCCGCTACTGCGAAGGTTTCTGCGCGGTGTTCCCGGCCATGACCCGCCGGTTGGAGTTCGGCAAGGCCGACGTCAACTACCTGGCCAATCTGTGCCACAACTGCGGCGCTTGCTACCATGCCTGCCAGTACGCGCCGCCGCATGATTTCGGCGTCAACGTGCCGCAGGCCATGGCAAAGGTGCGGCTGGAAACGTACAGCGAGTACGCGTGGCCAGCGCCGCTGGGCAAGCTGTACCAGCGCAACGGGCTGACGGTGGCGGTGGCGCTGGCTTTCGGGCTGGCATTGTTCCTGGTGCTGGCCGCCACCTTGGGCGGCGCACTCTGGCAGGCGCATGCGAGGGGCAATTTTTACGCGATTTTCCCGCACAACACGCTGGCGGCATTATTCGGCGCCGTGTTCGGGTTCGCCGTGCTCGCGCTGGGCCTGGGGGTGCGCCGCTTCTGGCGCGATGTATCGGCAGGTACGGCGTCGGCGCCTGCCGTGGCCGAGGCAGCCCGGAACGTGCTGGCGCTTACCTATCTCGACGGCGGCCACGGCGACGGCTGCAATGAGGCCAGCGACCGCTTCACGCTGGCACGGCGGCGCTTCCACCATTTCACTTTCTACGGCTTCATGCTGTGCTTTGCCTCGACGTCGGTGGCGACCGGCTACCACTACCTGCTGGGCTGGCATGCGCCTTACCCGGTCACGAGCCTGCCGGTGCTGCTGGGCACCGCCGGCGGCGTGGGCCTGCTGGTGGGCCCGGCCGGATTGCTGTGGCTGAATCTGCGCCGCCACCCGATGCACGGGGATGCACGGCAGCGGCCGATGGACCGCGGCTTTATCGCGCTGCTGCTTCTGACCAGCGCCACGGGCCTGGGCCTGCTGGCCGTGCGTGAAACTGCCGCGATGCCGCTGCTGCTTGCCATCCACCTGGGCGTCGTCATGGCACTGTTCGCCACGCTGCCCTACGGCAAGTTTGCCCATGGCATCTACCGCAGCGCGGCCCTGCTGAAATCCGCCGTCGAGAAGCGGCAGCTCAGCAAGCTGCAGCTTGGCAGCGACTAGGTGTAAGCCGCTCAGCACGTGTGCAGTTGCACATGGCCGGTGGCCACCACCCGCAGGTGATTGGCCTCGGCCGCGTCCATGACGCCCGTCCGATGGATGTCATCCACGGCGCAGTACAGCAGGGTAAAGTTTATCCACGCGCGACCTAGGAAAGTAGCCGTGCTCCGACGTGGCCACTCAGTCGCAATGCCTGCGACGCGAGGTGGCCGGTGAGGCGTCCAGAAATGAATTCTTGCACGAACGTGAAAGTTTTTAGGAGGTGCCGACGCTGGGGTCTAACGGGACCGCCGTCGGCTCTCCGTGGGCGTGCCCCGCAGCGGTAAGCGTCCAGCCGATCCAGTGGCGCTCCTGCGTGGCCGCATGCCGGGCATTGTCTTCGGCATGGCGATAGGCGCTGGTGGTCGATATGGACGCGTGCCCGAAATTTTCCCGCACGAAACGCAGGTCGACCTGCCGGTCTGTCATGTGCGAGCCCGCCGTGTGCCGCAGCCAGTGCGCCGAGGCACTGGCCAGCACCTCCGCCCGGGCCTCACATTCGGGCCCGCGCGCGCAGGCGCGCGGCCGCCAGTGCGAACACCTCCTTCAACACCAGGTGCAGGGCGCCGCGCGACAAGGCATGGGCGGGCCCGATGACCGGCAGGACAAGCGGGCAGTCCTCGCCGGGGAACGGCATCGGCGGCAGGCCGTGGGCCACGCGATAGCGCGCCAGTTCCGTGATTTGCTCGTCCGTCGCAGGCACCAGCCGCGTCTTGCCGCCCTATCCGGTCACCTTCAGCCACCAGCGTTCCACGCCCTCGCGGTCGCGCCGGCCAAAGAAGGCGCCCATCCGGGTGCTGGCCACCTCCGCCGCGCGCAGGCCACCCGGGTACAGCACTGTCATCAGCCAGCGGCACCGCGCGGCATGCAGACGATCGCGCTCGGTCTGCGCCGGCATGGCCTCGATGGTGTCCTTGACCACTTGCCACATATCGTGGCTCAGGTAGCGCGTGATGCGGGGCTTGGGCTGGCCGCGCCGGGTGCGCGCCAGCGAGAGCGGATTGCCGGCCAGGTAGCCGGCGCTGACCAGTCGCCGGCTTCCGCTCAGCGCACGGCATTCCTTGTTTCGGACGCAATCAGCGCCGGCACCACGTCGTGCAGGCGCGACAGCACATAGCGCGACGCCCGGGATAGCGGGTGGTGCCGGGTGACACCGATCGCGATGGTGCGCGGAATGGCCGGGTCGCGTATCTCCAGTGCGGCCAGTTGCCCGGCGCGGATCTCATCGTCCACGCCGAGCATAGGCAGGATGGTCATGGCGTGCCCGCCCATCGCCACTTCCTTCATCGTGGCAAGCGACTCCACTTCCAGCACCACATTGAGGGCGATGGCTTGCTGGCGCGCATGCTGGTCCAGGATGGAGCGCAAGCCGTTGGGCGCGGGCGGCAGCACCAGCGGCAGGCCGGCCAGCTCGCGCAGGGTGATGTTTTTCCGCTTCGCCAGGGGATGCGCGGCGGCGCAGATCAGGTAGGTGGCAACCTCGCCAAGGATGTCTTCATCCTGCCGTGGGCCGTGCCCGTAGCGGTTGATCACCGCCATATCCAGCCGCCCCGAGGCCAGTTGCTCGTCCAGCTGGCCGCTGAAGCCCTCGGAGATATGCAGCAGCACGCCGGGTGCCCTGGCCTGTGTGTCCTCGAACATCTGCGTCACCACCCGCCGCGCCATGGACGGCAGCACGCCCACGTGCACCACGCCGGACGGGACGCCGGCCGCGTCCTTCACTTCGTCCTGCAGGCGGACGGACTGGGCCAGCAGCAACTGCACTTGCGGAAAGACGCGCCGGCCGAACTCGGACAGCACCACGCCGCGGCCCGTGCGCTCGAACAGGCGGTCGCCCCATTCGGCCTCCAGTTGCCCGATGCTGCGGCTGACCAGCGATTGCGCGACGCCCGTAGCCTTGGCGGCGCGGGAAAGCGAGCCGAGTTCCGCCACCAGGACCAGTGTTTCGAGTTGCTTGATGTTCATATCTGAGGGAGCGATGGGATTCGATGTCCATGCTTTTTGGTGATATCAGCTATATCTGATTCTACGCTTATGTAATCTCATCGGGCTCACTACACTGCGAATACGCCTGGCCACAAGAGCAGGCCAAAGACAACAACGGAGACAGACCGTGAGATTCACCACTTCCCTCCTGCGCTGGGTTGCGCCTGCCGCGCTGGCTTTCTCCAGCCTGTGCGTCACCGCAACGGGCTACCCCGATAAACCGGTCAAGCTGGTGGTGCCGTTCCCCGCGGGCGGCCCGACGGATGCCCTGGCGCGGCTGATCGGGCAACACCTGTCGCAGCAGCTTGGCCAGCCTTTCGTGGTAGACAATCGCGGCGGCGCGGGAGGTACCATTGCCACCGAAGCCGCCGCCTCGGCCGCACCGGATGGCTATACGCTGTTCTTCTCGACGACTGGGACGATGGCGATCAACCCTTCGCTGTACAAAACCCTGAAGGTCGACCCGGCCAAGGCCTTCGACTCGGTCGGGGCGGTGGCATCGACCGTCAATGTGCTGGTGGTGGCCCCTTCGCTGGCTGCGGCCAACGTCAAGGACCTGATCGCGCTGGCACGCCAGAAGCCCGGCACTCTGACCTTTGGTTCGGCTGGCAACGGCAGCTCCAATCACCTGTCCGGCGAATTGTTCAAGTCGATGGCCGCCATCGATATCGTCCATGTGCCCTACAAGGGTTCGAGCGCGGCGTTCACCGATCTGCTGGGCGGCCGCATCTCGATGATGTTCGATACCGTCTCCAGCCAAGTGCAGTACCTCAGCGCCGGCAAGGTCAAGGCGCTGGGCGTGACCGGCACGACCCGTTCGGAAGCGCTGCCCAAGGTGCCGACGGTGGCGGAGTCCGGCTTGCCCGGCTTCGAGGTGACGATCTGGTTTGGGCTGTCCGCGCCAAAGGGTACTCCGCCCGATGTGATCACGCGCCTCAATGGTGAGCTGCAGAAGGTGCTCGCGCAGGCGGATGTGAAGGCCCAGCTGGCCGCGCTAGGTGCAAAGCCGCTGCCCGGCACGCCCAAGGAATTTTCCCAGTTGATCCAGCGCGACGCGGCCAAATGGTCGGCGGTGGTCAAGGCCTCCGGCGCAAGCCTGGACTGAGTGAGCATGGCCATGAATTCTCTGATGCACTCCCATTTTGAAGCGCTGTTCCGCCCGCGCTCGGTCGCCGTGATCGGCGCATCGGACAATCCCAACAAGGTCGGCGGGCGGCCCATCCATTACCTGAACCGCTTCGGCTTCGAGGGCAAGGTCTTTCCGGTCAATCCGGCTCGCGAGGAGATCCAGGGGCATCGGGCCTATGCCAGTGTCCAGGATATCGGCGAGGTGCCAGATGCCGTGGTGATTGCCGTGTCGGGTGAGGCTGCACTGGCGCAGGTGCGCCAGTGCAGCGGGATCGGCGTCAAGGCGGCCGTGGTGATGGCGTCGGGCTTTGGCGAAACGGGCGAGGCTGGCCGCCAGCGGCAGGACGAACTGGTGACGGCGGCCAATGCCGGTGGCATGCGACTGGTGGGGCCCAACGCCCAGGGCACGGCCAACTTCGCCAGCGGCGCGGTGCTCAATTTCAGCACCATGTTCATGGAGGTGGCCCCGGCCGACGGGCCCATTGCCATCATCAGCCAGAGCGGCGCCGCCAGTGTGATGCCTTATGCGCTGCTGCGTCAGGCGGGACTGGGCGTGCGTTATCTCGTTGCCACCGGCAACGATGCCGATATAGATGCCTGCGCCATGGCGGAAGCGGTGGCGGCCGATCCCGCCATCCGGTTGATCCTGGTCTACCTGGAATCGTTGTCCAGCCCGGTACGCCTGGCTGCCGCCGCCGCGGTGGCGCGGCAGCGCGGCGCGCACGTGGTAGTGCTCAAGAGCGGCAGCAGCCAGCGCGGTGCGGTGGCCGCGGCCTCGCACACCGGCGCCATGGTCGGCAACGACGCCACCATCGACGCGTTCCTGGCGCGGCACGGCATCTGGCGCGCGCGGGACATGAACGAGTTCATCCGCGCCACGCCGCTCTACCTGCAAGGGCATGACCCGGCGGAAGGACGCACCGTGGTGATGAGCCACAGCGGCGCGGTGGGCGTGATGTCAGCCGACCTGGCCGAGCAGGCCGGGCTGCCGCTGACCGAACTGGCCCCTGCCACGCAAGACAGCGTGGCGGCGATTCTGCCGGACTTCGGCAGCGCCAACAATCCACTCGACATGACTGCCGCGCTGCTCGGCAAGGGCGATATGTTCCCGCGCGTGCTGGATGCACTGGGCAGCGACCCGGAAGCCGACATGGTGATGATAGGGATCCCCGTGGCGGGGCCCGGCTATGACGTGGACGCGCTGGCGCGCCATTCGGCGGCCTTTCTTTGCCAGCATGCCAAACCGCTGATCATTAGTGCGCCTCAGCAGAGCGTACGCGAGGTATTTGCCGTGCAGGGCATCCCGACTTACATCACGGAGGCCGACGCGATTGCCGCGCTGAGCCAGTACGCCGGGCACCGGCGGCTGAGCGGCGCCGTGTCGATCCTGCCGTCCCCGGCACCCTTGGCGTACGCCGGCAATGGCTTGCTGGACGAGCACGCCAGCCTGGCCCTGCTGTCCGAACACGGCGTGCCGGTTGTGGCGCACCGGCAATGCGCCAACGGCGACGAGGCCGCGGCAGCGTTCGCGGCACTCGGCGGCGGTGCCATGGTGGTCAAGGGCTGCGCGGCCAGCGTGCCGCACAAGAGCGAACATGGGTTGGTGCGGCTGGGGTTGACCGATGCCGACAGCGTGCGCGCGGCGGCGGAAGCCTGCCTGGAAAAACTGGTCGAGCTGGACGTGGCCACGCCGCGCGTGGTGGTTGGGCAGATGGTCAGGGGCAGGCACGAGTTCGCGCTGGGCGTTACGGTGGATCCCGCGCTTGGACCACTGGTGATGATCGGTGAAGGCGGCACCTTGCTGGAGCTGCGCAAGGACATTGTCACCTTGCTGGCGCCTTTCGGCATGGAAGAGGCCCGGGCCGCCTGCCGGCGCCTGCGGCTGGCGCCCCTGTTCGATGGCTACCGCGACATGCCCGCACTGGATCTGGAGGCGCTGGCATCTGCCGCTGTCGCGCTCGGGAATTTTGCGCTGGCTTACCGCAATTCGCTTAAGGCCGTGGACATCAATCCCCTGATGGTGATGCCGGCAGGGCAGGGCGTGGTGGCGGTCGATGCCGTCGTGGAAATGACGTGAAACATGAGATAACGAAGCGCGGATTGCAAATGCAAAACACAGCCAAAGACGAAGTCACTGTAGCCGTGGAAGACGGCATCGCCGTAGTGACGCTGAATCGCCCCGACCGCATGAATGCCGTCAATGATGCGCTGCGCACGTGCCTGATCGCCAGCCTGGATGCGTTGAACCGCACCCCCGAAGTGCGTGCGGTGGTGCTAGCCGGCGCCGGGCCGCGCGCCTTCTGCTCGGGCCAGGACCTGGACGAAGCGGCGGCCGTCACCTGGCAGCAGATCGTGCCCTGGCTCAACCGGCAGCGCGCCATGTACCAGGCTGTGCGCGACCTGGACAAGCCCTGCGTGGCCGCGGTGCATGGCGTGGCGGCTGGCGCGGGCTTCCAGATGGCGCTGTGCGCCGACTGGCGCATCACCACGGCGGACAGTCGCTGGGGTCAGCCAGAGGTCAAGGCCGGCCTGGCCAGCATTGTCGGCTCCTACCTGATGACCTTGCATGTGGGCCATACCCACAACATCCAGATGTCGCTCTCGGGCGATCTGGTCAGCGGGCAGCGGGCGTACGAAATCGGCCTGGTGACGGAGCTATGTGCGGCGGACGAACTGATGGGCAGCGCGCTGGCGCGCGCACGCAAGCTGGCGGCGCTGCCGCCCACGGCCGTGCGGCTGTCGAAGCAGCGCCTGCGCGCGATGAGCCAGCCGGGCTTCGACGATGCCTGCGTGGCTGGCATCCGCGCCCAGCTCGAATGCTATGCGGACGGCGAACCCCAGCGCGTGATGGCAGCCTTCCTGGAAAAGCGCGCAAGCAAGGAGAATCAACAGTGAAACAGATTGCACAGCATTACATCGATGGCGCGTGGGTGGCGGCGACGCCCACCGGCGAGGCCCGGATCCACGACGCGGCAACCGGCGCACCGCTGGCCGCAGTGACGCTCGGCAGCGAGGCGGATGGCGGCGCGGCGGTACGGGCCGCGAGGCGCGCGTTGCCCGGATGGCGCGCGCTGGGTGCGCGGGGCAGGGCGCCCTTCCTGCTGGCGATCGCCGACGCGCTGGAAGCGGTCTCGGCAGAGCTGGCCCGCGAAATCTCGCGCGAGGTCGGCATGCCGCTCAAGCTGGCGCGGCGCATCCAGGTGGATGCGCCAGTTGCCGCGTGGCGCGCCACGGCCGCGCTGGCGGAGGATTTCAGCTTCGAGCGTAGCGTGGGCAATTCGCGCATCGTGCTCGAACCGGTGGGCGTGGTGGCTGCCATCACGCCGTGGAATTATCCATTGCACCAGATCACCGCCAAGCTGGCGCCAGCCTTGCTGGCGGGCTGCACCGTGGTGCTAAAGCCCTCGGAGCTGGCCCCGGCCACCGCCGTGCGGCTGATGGACGCTGTAGAGCGCGCTGATCTGCCGCGCGGTGTGCTGAACGTGGTGCTGGGTGGCGCGGCGGTTGGCGAGGCGCTGGTGACGCATCCCGGCGTCAACATGCTGTCGTTCACGGGATCCACCGCGGTGGGCCGCAAGATCGCATCCATTGCCGCGGGCGACATGAAGCGGCTGTCGATGGAGTTGGGCGGCAAATCCGCCGCCGTGGTGCTACCCGACGCGGATCTCGGCCGCGCGATCAAGGCCACGCTGGCGTCCTGCTTCCTCAACAGCGGGCAAACCTGCAGCGCCACTACACGGCTGCTGGTGCCGCGCGAGGCCTACGCGCATTGCCGCGAATTGCTGAAGGAAAGCGCCGCCTCCCTGACCCTCGGCGACCCTGACAATGCAGCCACGCGCGTTGGCCCCTTGCTCTCAGCGGCGCAGAAAGCGCGTGTGCTGGCATTTATCTGCGAAGCGGAAGCCGCGGGCTACGAACTGCTGGCGGGCGGTAGCCAGGCTCCCGTGCCCGACGCAGGCAACTTCGTCGCGCCGACGGTGTTCGGCGATGTGCCGGCGGACAGCCGTCTGGCCAACGAGGAAGTGTTCGGGCCAGTGCTGGCCGTGCTTTGCTACGACACGCCGGAAGATGCCATCGCGCTTGCCAACGCCACGCCCTACGGCCTCGCGGCCACGGTGTGGGCGGCCACGCCGGAGCAGGGCCAAGCAGTAGCGCGCGAATTGCGTGCCGGGCAGGTCGATGTGAATGGCGGCCGGTTCAACGCGCTCGCCCCGTTCGGCGGGTTCGGCATGTCGGGCGTCGGGCGAGAGGGCGGCGTCTTCGGGCTGGAGGAATTCCTCGAGCCCAAGTCGATTCAACTTCCCTGAGCCACCTCCTCAGCAACTTCCCAGAGCAAAGAACATGTACACGCAAATTGAACTCACCAAAGCCGGCGCGGACAACCGCATCGCCGTCATCACGCTCAACCGCCCCGACAAGCTCAACGCCCTCACCAAGGTCATGGAGGCGGAACTCCGCCAGGCGATGGAAGAGGTCGACCGCGACAACACGGTCCGCGTGGTGGTGCTGACCGGCGCCGGCCGTGGCTTCTGCGCGGGCATGGACATCGACGAACTCGAGATCCTGCCGCCGGGCGATATCCGCGCCGCGCAATGGATGCGGCCGTTCGACATGAACCGCCGCCCGGACTACCAGACACGCTACGGCTACTTCCCTGCCATGCGCAAGCCGGTGATTGCCGCCATCAATGGCGCGGCGGCAGGGCTGGGGCTGGTCTTCGCGCTCTATAGCGATATTCGCTTTGCCAGCGACAAGGCGGCGTTCAGCACGGCCTTTGCCAAACGCGGGCTGATTGCCGAGCACGGCATCGCCTGGATGCTGCCACGCGTGGTCGGCCCCGGGCATGCCGCCGACCTGCTCTACTCAGCGCGCAAGGTATCGGCGGCGGAGGCTTTGCAGATGGGCCTGGTGAACCGGCTTTATGACGTAGACAGCCTGCTTCCCGAAACGCTGCGCTACGCGGAGGACCTGGCGCAGAACGTGTCACCGCGTTCGATCGGCGTGATGAAAAGGCAGCTTGGAGAGGTGCCTTTCCAGAGCCTGGCCGAGGCAACCCGGCAGGCCAATGAGGAGATGTTCGCCAGCATCCAGAGCGCGGACTTCAAGGAAGGGGTGGCGCATTTCATCGGGCGTCGTCAGGCACGGTTCACGGGCGAGTGAAGGCGTCCGTCCAGCGCGCGCGTATTCATCTGGCATGCGTGCGACGCACGGTCGATGGCGCTCGGCCTTGGGTTCTCATCGCCATCGCCTGGAGGCTATTGAGATGTACGAGCGCCCTCTACGCCACGCCAGGGATGCGCTGCGCCTCCATCAGCGCTGTCAGGCTCGAGGCTGGCATCGGCCGGGCGAACAGGTACCCTTGGGCGAGTCGACAGCCAAGTTCGCGCAGGGCTTGCGCCGTTTCCCGGTCCTCGACCCCTTCGGCCAGGGTCTTCAGTCCCAGCGAGCGGGCCATCTGGATGATCGCGGCGACGATGGCGGCGCCGTCCGCCGTGTGCCTGATACCGCGGACGAACGACTGGTCGATCTTCAGCAGGTCGACTTTCAGGCGGCTCAGGTACGCCAGGCAGGAATAGCCGGTACCGAAATCGTCGATGGCCAGGCCGATCCCCATTGCTTTCAGCCGCTCGATGGTCTCCCGCACCTGCTCGCTGTCCTGGATGAGGCCGGATTCGGTCAACTCCAGCTCCAACGCCCGCGGTGGGAGGCCGGCATCGGCCAAGGCTTCGAGCACCGTGGTTTCGAGCGATGGATCTTGCAGCTGGATGGCGGAAATGTTCACCGCAACCACCGGAATATCAATGAGCCGAGCCCGCCATTCAGCCGCCTGGCGACACGCCTCCCTCAGGATCCAGGCGCCGATGGCGATGATCAGCCCGCTTTGCTCGGCAACGGGGATGAAGCGCGCCGGCGACACCATGCCCAACTTCGGATGCTGCCATCGCACCAGTGCTTCGGCGCCGATGACATCGCCGCTGATCAGGTCAATCTGCAGTTGATAATGCAACACCAACTCACCTCGCTCGAGGGCGTTGCGCAATCCGTTGCTCAGTTGCAGGCGCTCGCTGGTCGCCGCGTACATGGTCGGATCGTAGTAGCGCCAGGTCTTGCGCCCCGCTTCCTTGGCCTTGTACATGGCGGTTTCGGCGTTGCGCAGCAACGTCTCGATATCTTCGCCGTCCGCAGGGGCGATCGCCACGCCGATGGAAGCCGAGGACAGAATGGACTGGTCGCCGATGGCTTGCGGTTTCTCCAGTTGATCGAAGATCCGTTCGAGCACCACCGCAGTGGATTCAGCCTCCTGCAGGCCCGGCAGCAGGACGGCGAACTCGTCGCCGCCGACACGGTACAGCGTCGCGGAGCCTGGCAGAGCCTCAAGCAACGATTGGGAGAGCGTACTGAGCAACTGATCGCCCTGTGAATGGCCCAGTGTGGCATTGATCAGTTTGAACTGGTCAATGTCGATAAGCAGCAGTGCCACATGGCTGTGGTCGCGCTGGGCGCTGACCAGGGCCTGACCGGCGCGGTCGCGTAGCAGCGCCAGATTGGGCAGTTCCGTCAGTTCATCATGAAACGCCATCTTCTCGATACGCCGCTCGGCGGCGCCCCGCTCGGTCATCTCGACCGCGAGCCGGTCGTATGGCGCGCGCACGCAGCTGATGAATACCACGTGGTAGACGTAGGCATAGGCGAGCAGCTTGAACAGATGCCCTAGCAGGCTGTACAGGCCATGGACTTGCGTATAGCGGGCGAAACAGACATCGGCAAGCGCCGACAGCAGGCAGGCAAACAGAAGGCCTTGAGCGTCGAAGATCAGCCGAGCATCCCGTCTGGCACGCCAGAACCCCAGCGCAGCCAGCAAAAACAAGCCGATCACCCCCAATTCTGCGCCGATCTTGAAGGACGTCAGTTTCCCGGTTTCAAGGAAGGTGCGCGGCCAGCGCTCCGGAAATGCCAGGCCCAAGTAACCGACTACCGCGACAAACGCCAGGGTCACGCCCAGCGTAAGCGCGCGTCGTGAGCTGGTATAGCCGAGGCGGTATGGCAAGAACGCGATGCTCAACAGGCCGATGGCGAGCAACAGACGCGAAACCAGCCAGAAATTGATGGCCTTTTCCGGTGAGGCTGGGGTCAGGAAGTCGGGCATTTCCTTGTAGGAAGCCGCATGCAGGAAGTCCAGCAGGCCGATCGCGAGAAACAGGCAACCCAGTGCAGGCAGGTAGATGGGCTGGTTATGACGATAGCCGTGCCAGGTGACGGCGAAGATCAGGCCGGCGACCACGATGGCGAACGTTTCGGTAGCCAGATGCAGCGAACTCGGGAACCAGAATTGCAGGTGGATGCCCTGAGGCGCCATGCAGGCCACCAGCAGCACCAAAGCGCAAACGGCAAATAGCCAGAGACCGATAGGCTGGCGTAACGACGATCGCGTGCGGGCTGTAGAGGCAAAGAACATGTTAATCAATCAACGTTGTTCGACGAGTTACGCCCTGCGCGACTTGGTGATGAGGTGCAAACAGGGCGAAGGCATAAAGGCGCCCCAGTCTTCTGTATCGGCACTGACAGCTTTTTCTTGAGCTGAGAGGGCGTGTCAATACCACGGCATAAGGCATCAGGCATAAGGCATAGGCACCGGCTAAGGCAACATGCTGTGTGAGCTAGCTATTGCCAACGCCGAGAAAGGCCTGGAGCAAATTGACGATTCCAGCGGCGACGTCATGCCGGCAATTCGGCAACTGGCTGAGATGCACGGGCGCGCTTGCGAGCAAACTAATCCTGATGCCGTCCGGCTCTCCGAACGGATTTTCCACTTTCAGATGGAAGGAGTGTGCGCTGGTACGCATCAAGGCCAAAGACTTGTCGAGTCCGTATCGGTACCTGCTGATAGCGGAAACCTTGAGCCAGGGAGGCGCTCGCCTGGGCCGAGCGCGGGCTGGAAACGTATCGCGATAGTCAGGACCTGCGCCTCCTGACCTTCTGCATAGCGGAGGCACTGCGGCGCGGTGACTATGTCAAGGCAGACGATTTGGCATGGCAACGCTTTACCCTGCGCCCGAGCGCATATCCAGCGCCTGCCCGCGCTGTTCGATACGCCGCAACTGATCAACGTCGTGATCGGCGGCAAAACGCCGACCCTGCCTCGCGACGAACTCGGCAAACTGGGCTACGGCATCGTGCTATACGCGAACGCGGCGCTGCAAGGCGCGGTCCATGGCATACAGCAGGCGCTGGCCGTGCTGCGCGACAGCGGGCGGCTGGACGAGGATCCGTTGCTGGTCGTATCGTTCAGCGAGCGCCAGCGGCTGGTGAACAAGGCGCTATTCGACCGCCTCGATCAGGAATACAAGGCGGGCGAGGAATAGCGGCTTCCAGAGTGCACACGCGGATGGGTGTCATTCAGCACAAAACGCGGCACTTTACGCAATTCTCCCGCTTTCTTCGTGCAACACACCAGTAAAATGTTTCGGCGGCCCGGTTTGCCATGAGCGCGGATGCACATCTAAGATGCATTTCCCCAATCGTCCGCCAATGCTGCCATGCTGCTTGACCGACTCACACAAGCCGCCGCCGAGCGCGCCGAACGCGCCATGACGCGCAGGCGGCGCGTCACACACACAGCCTGCGCGCCACATCAGGCGGTCAGCAATGAATGCGGCGAGCCGCGCACGCTGTTGAGTTTTTGCAGCAACGATTACCTTGGGCTGGCCAACCATCCCACGGTTATCTCCGCCTTTGCCGAGGGCGCTTACCGCTATGGCGCGGGCAGCGGTGCCTCCCATGTGGTTAACGGGCACTCGCTGGCCCACGACCATCTGGAGAGCGCGTTGGCTCGGTGGCTGGATTCACATATCCCCGAGGCGCAGGCGCTCTATTTCTGTAGCGGCTACATGGCAAACATGGCGGTGCTGAGCGCGTTGGGCACGGCCGGCGCTACCCTGTTCTGCGACAAGCTCAACCATGCCTCGCTGATCGACGGGGCGCTTCTGGCGCGCGCCCATGTCAAACGCTACCCGCACGGCGACACCACTGCACTGGCGAGACTGCTGGCCGGTAGCGCCAGCCCCCTCAAGCTGATCGTAACGGACAGCGTATTCAGCATGGATGGCGACATTGCGCCGCTGGCCGAATTACTGGCATTAGCCGAATGCCACGATGCCTGGATCGTGGTCGACGACGCCCACGGCTTTGGCGTGCTGGGGGAGAGCGGTCGCGGCGTGCTGGAGCATCTGGGGCTGGCCTCCGAACGCTTCATCTACATCGGCACACTGGGCAAGGCTGCCGGTGTAGCAGGAGCCTTCGTGGCGGCGCACGCAACCATCGTGGAACATTTGGTCAACGTGGCGCGGCCCTATATCTACACTACGGCCGCGCCGCCGGCCGCAGCGCATGCGCTGCTGGCCAGCCTGACGCTGATCGCGGGCGAGGAGGGGCGCCGGCGCCGCACCCATGTGGCGCAACTTATTGGACAACTGCGTGCAGGCCTGGAAACATTACAGGCCAGCCAGGCGGAGGCCGGCTGGCGGCTGGTCGAAAGCGATACGCCTATCCAGCCACTGATCGTAGGAGGCAATGCCGCTGCAATGGCCCTCTCCGCCGCGCTGGAAGCTGACGGCATCCGTGTCACTGCCATCCGGCCGCCAACGGTACCCGAAGGCACGGCGCGCTTGCGTATTGCGCTCTCGGCAGCGCACACGGCGGGCGACATCGCGCGCTTGCTGGATTGCCTGTCTGCCGTCGTGGCGCAGCGGGAGGCGACATGAGCGCGCCAGCCCGCGTTGCCACATTCGCCAGGCTCGGAATGCGCTCCCAAACGGAGGCTGTGGCGCAAAGGGAAGCGGTGATCGAGAAGCCAGCGTCCTGCCGCCCATTCGTTAACGCCACATTCCTGCGCGATCCCTATCCTCTCTACCGCGAACTGCGTGAGGCTGGCCCTATCCATTGGAGCGAGGAGTTCTTCGGCGGTGCCTGGTTGCTGACCAGGCACGAAGACGTCGAGGCCGTGCTGCGCGATCCCCTCTACTCAGCGCGGCGCACGGGTGGCTGGGTGATGCGTGGCAGCGAGGAATTGCGTCAGGCGCTCTGTCCCTTCCAGCGCCTGTTCAGCCGGGCGATGCTATTTCTCGACGCACCGGATCACACGCGGCTGAGGCAGGTGCTCAATGCCGGCTTCCGGCCGTCAGCCCTAAGCGCCAGCGCGGGCGCGATCGAGCATATGGTGGCCGGGTTGATGAATGGCATTGACGAAGCGGGGCAGTTTGATTTCATGGAGAGGATTGCCAGGCCGCTTCCGGCAATGGTGATTGCGCGGCTGCTCGGCATGGACGCGGCCGACCAGCCGGAATTCCTGGCCTGGTCCGAGGATCTGGCCGCCTTCATCGGCGCACCGGACCCTGATCAGGGGCTAAAACGACGAGCGCAGGTCAGCCTGCTCAAGATGTGTGCCGCCTTCGAGGCAATACTCGCGCAGCGCCGGGAGCAAGGGGCAACGGTGCCGGACGCGGCGGGCGACGATTTGATCGGACACCTGCTGCGAGCCGAGGCCGGCGGCGAGGTGGAGTCCGGGGCCGAACTATTGGCGCAATGTGCCATGCTACTGTTCGCGGGACATGAGACGACGCGCAATCTGCTCGGCAATGGACTGCACGCCTTGCTGAGCCATCCAGATCAATGGCGGCGCCTGCAGCGGGCTCCCGAACTGCTGCCGAACGCCTTGCGCGAGCTGTTGCGCTATGAGAGTCCGGTCCAATACACAGGGCGGCGGGTCACCACGGACGTGGTCCTGCATGGGCGCCGGCTGCGGCGCGGGGAGTTAGTGGTCCCTCTGATCGGAGCTGCCAATCGCGATCCGGCTCGCTACAGCAACCCGGACATCCTGGATATCACCCGGCGGGAGGGCTCTCACTTGTCGTTCGGACATGGCCCGCATTTTTGCATTGGCGCCGCGCTGACATTAATGGAGGCGGAGATTGCGTTTCGGGCGCTGTCAGCCCGCTGGCCCGGGCTAGAACTCCTGGATGCCACGCCGTACTGGAACGGGAACCCCGTCTATCGGGGACTCACTAGCCTGCAGGTACGCTGCCGGCCCTTGATGCCCACCAAGGGCGTGAGCTAGAACGGTCCGGAGTGGGCCAGATAGCGGGAGCCTGATCCAGCTAAATTTGGGGTGGCTTTGATTTCGGTGCAATATGCGACGGTTTGCAAGCCCAGCAGCGACGCGGGGGCTCATGCCTAAGTTATTGATTTTTTGAGGTTTGCTGTTCGCTTCTGCTTGGCGTATCGTGTTTGGCCCAATGCGCGGGAGGCCCACGAGATGCAAGGCTCAGCGTCGTCTCTTCGTACCTCGCGGCGTTGCTGTTCCCGATGAGATCGCCTCCGTGTGTCTCGCCAACGTGGACTTGGCTGCGATCGAGGCACAATGGGACCCTTTGGTGCACCTGACGGCCTCGGTGATGTCGGGACACGCCAGCGCCGTGGCGGCCCTAGCGCGATTTGGCTCGGCCGCGCGGGGCGGCCCTATCTATGACGCCGGCGTGCAGCTAGGTAAGCTGCTGCGCACCGCGTTCCTTGCCGACTACTTCGTCAATGCCGGGTTCCGGAGTGAGCTGTTACGCGTGCTTAATCGCGGCAAGGCGGTCAACTCGCTAAAGCGGGCGATCTATACAGGCCGAGTCGCACCCACGCAGGCTAGGCGCGCCGACGAGATGCAGGCCGTCGCCGACGCGCTAAGCTTGCTGGCTAACATCGTGATGGCGTGGAATGCCGGTCAGATGCAGACAGTGCTCGTCGAAATCGAGCGCGCGGAAGCCATCACCTG
>NZ_JFJV02000145.1:0-1145 GCF_000611145.1 Cupriavidus sp. SK-3
ATCGGCCTGCAGCGGCAGCTCGGCACGTCCTATCATTTCTGGCGCAGCGAGAACACGCTCGACACGCTCAACGGGCGCGGCATGGAGCTGCTCGATCAGGTCGGCCTGACCGACGTCGCGCAGACCGTGACCGTCAACCTGCCGTATGGCCGCAAGCGCGCGCTGGAGATCGCCACCACGCTGGCGATGGAGCCGGAGCTGATGCTGCTCGACGAGCCCACCCAGGGCATGGGTCATGAGGACGTGGCGCGCGTCACCGAACTGATCCGCAAGGTGGCGGTGGGGCGCACCATCCTGATGGTCGAACACAATATGAACGTGGTCTCGTCGATCGCCGACAAGATCACGGTATTGCAGCGCGGCGCGATCCTGGCCGAAGGGCCGTACGCCGAAGTATCGAAAGACCCGCGCGTGATGGAGGCCTACATGGGCACCGTCGACGCTGAACTGCAGGGCGCGCACTGAGGAGCCAGGATGAGTACAACGCCCGCACTAGAAATCAAGGACCTGCACGCCTGGTACGGCGAATCGCACATCCTGCATGGCGTGGACCTGACCGTGAATCCCGGCGAGGTGGTGACGCTGCTGGGCCGCAACGGGGCCGGGCGCACCACCACGCTGCGCGCGATCATGGGCCTGACCGGCCAGCGCAAGGGTTCGATCCGCGTCAACGGCACCGAGACCATCGGCATGCCGACGCACAAGATCGCGCATTGCGGCATCGGTTACTGCCCGGAAGAGCGGGGCATCTTCGCCAGCCTGTCGTGCGAGGAAAACCTGCTGCTGCCGCCGCTGCTCAAAGGGCAGGGCAGCAGCGCGGTCACCGGCATGAGCGAAGCCGAAATCTACGACATGTTCCCCAACCTGAAGGAGCGCCGCCAGAGCCAGGGCACGCGCCTGTCGGGCGGCGAGCAGCAGATGCTGGCGGTGGGCCGCATCCTGCGCACGGGGGCCAACCTGCTGCTGCTCGACGAGATCTCCGAGGGCCTGGCGCCGGTGATCGTGCAGGCGCTGGCGCGCATGATCCTGATGCTCAAGAAGAAGGGCTACACGGTGGTGATGGTGGAGCAGAACTTCCGCTTCGCCGCGCCGCTGGCCGATCGCTTTTATGTGATGGAACACGGCACCATCGTCGAGCGCTTCGC
>NZ_JFJV02000146.1:0-1149 GCF_000611145.1 Cupriavidus sp. SK-3
CGATAGTTGATCGAGCAGTTCACCAAACAGCCACGTCATCACGTGGCGACGACGGTTGCGGTCGTCTTCCATCGTGCCGGACGTCACCTTCATGCCGGGCACGACGAGCCAGCGGGCTTTGACAGGCTCGCCGTCCCGCGCGATCGGGGCCTGCGTGCGCAGGGCAACGCTGCCCTGCCTGACCGCTTCCGTGGCGTTTTGTTCGCGATCTGCCGAGAACCGGTGAGCGGCGGCGATCACCGACAGTGGAATGCTTGCCGCCCTGAACACACTCTCATTGAAGGCCTGCACCGCTTCATTGTGCAGCGCTGTGTCCAGTTTGCGGCTCTCATAGACGCTGTACCGGCGCAAAACGATCCATACAGGGATACCCACCGGGAACAGGACGAGAGATGCCCAGAACTTCCATGTATGGGTGGGCATATCCTTCGGCCAGAAGAAGAGCACGGCAAACACGCCGACCAGGACCATCAGGAAGAAGGCAACGGTCCAGGCGAGCCGCGATGGCGGGCGCTCCGATACCGCTTCCTCAGGGGGGAGCAGCGAAAAATCAACAGCCATGGCGCACCTCCATCACCACATGAGAAGCGTCACCTCGATACGGTCGGCCATGAACGGTCCGAGCTCCGCAGAGGAAGAGAGTGCCTTCGGGTATCATGCCGAAGCCCCCCGGTTGCCCAACACGCGAATCACAACGGTTTCGACATCGTGGCTCTTCTGTAGTGCGGTCCGACCCATGGCATCGGTCATGCCTTTGATGCGGGTGCCGTCTTCACGCACGATCTCGTAGGACTGATGCTTGAGCACCTCACCAGTGACCTTGTTCCGAAGGACGTAGGGATCGTTAAACGCTGTCGTCGGAAGACTATTCATATGCTGGGCCAGCGAAGTGGGCCCCTGCCGGCTGAACGCAGCCGACTTGATGGTCCGGTCCCCGCGCGTGCCGTCCTCAATGCCCGTGGACGACAGGCGAAGATAGGAGCCACCACACTTGAGCAGCAGTTCCTCCCTGGCCTCGATCACGACGCGCCCGTTTGCACTGCTGATCGTCATGTTCTTGTCCGACAGCAGGCGCATCTCGTCGCTCTGGGCCTGGATTTCGACCTTGCCCTTTGCCGCAAACAGCTTGATGCCGAGCTTCTGCGCGAA
>NZ_JFJV02000147.1:0-3232 GCF_000611145.1 Cupriavidus sp. SK-3
CTCCCTGCGCCTACACCCCTTTCTCCCTCTAAGGGGCCGACCACCAGCGCACCAGGGTCCTACGCTTTACCTCAAATCGTTCTCCAGATTCGCCAGCCGCCTCCCCTGCTCCGCCGCGCGCTAACTGACAAGCGGCCACGGCGGCCTCCAGCCGGATCTAATACATCGCGCGCTGTGCCACAGCCATCTACGAACACTGCAATGGTGGCACTTCGCAGGGGATCCCGTCTCCGTCACCGTCAATCTTCACGCCAGGGCAACTGCGCAGGTAGAAACGGGCCTCCTCGCACGAAGTCATTTGACTACAGTGTTGCTTCCCCTGGCATTGAAAAACCGGCGAGGCTGCAGGAGGTGCTGTCGCCTCAATTATGGGTTCGGCAGGCTGGGCACTTTGTTCAGCCTTGGGCGACTGCTTGAAGTAGAGCCACGCAGCGGCGACCGCGACGCCGATCAGTAGGAATTTGTTCATGTGACCCCTCGTTATCCCCCAAGGATGCCACAGCAAATGGCGGAGCGGCAATCGGACGACTTGGGCAACGGCGCGGCATCGTCATAGAATTCCGGTTTCGGTGACCCGTCGCCTGGCGCATCGCGTTACCGCGTTCTTCAGGACGTCAGGCCTCTGGCGCGGAGCCAATTCAGCCATGCTTGATCTTCGATCTCGTACGAGCCTCGCGACTCTTTCCATACGATCTCACGCTCACGAAGGGCGTCAATTGCATTTTGAACCGTCCCAGCGCTGACGCTCACATGATCCGGTACAAGGGCCTTGTACGCGGAAATGGCGCGCTCTCCGAAGGGAGAGAATTGACCATCCTTGCCAGCCATGACACGCACCACCGCCCGCTGAAGTGGCGACAGTGATGTGAAGTCGCTTTCGACGTCATGCCACAAGCGCTCCTGGACGAGCGTCGCGTCATCCTTGAGCCGGGCACTGAGGTTTGGCGATTCGTTCGCCAGTGCGATCGTGCCAATCAGGTGGCGCAGCAACTCTGGGCGATGCCCGACCATCACGAAGGCTTCGTAGGCGGCCTCCGGCTCAAACTGATTGCCCGCGGCGAGCGCCCGGTTCACGCTCTTGGTAAATTCGTCGGTAAAGTTTCTATCGAGCAGCGGGAACGGCATCACCTGGGAGCCATAGAATGGCATGCGTGAATTCATGACCAGGTGCGCGAGTTTGTCCCGGCTTGAGCCGGTGAAGACCAGCATGAGGTCCGGGGCCTTGCCCGAAACGTTCATCGCGTCGCGCGCCGCCTTCAGGCCGAACATTGCCTCCACGCCTTTCTCCGTGGTCAGAGCATGCTGCGCTTCATCAACGATCAAGAGAACCGGTTGCTTGGCGGCCTTGCGCAGCGCCTCAAGGGTGTGCGTGAGCGTGACGCCCGCAGGCAATCCCGTGGCGGTGAGGTCTAACCCAAGGGTGCCCATGACGGTGACCTTGGTGAGGCCGACGGCTTTTGCGGCTTTGCCCACGACGCCGGCGTGATCGGCAATTTTGTGCTTGATGGCGTCGGCGATCAGCTCGCCCGGGTCGTGCGCCTTGTTCGACCATAAGTCGACATACACGGTGACCCAGCCGCGCTGCTCGGCGGCTGGCGTAAGGTCCTCGCGCAGGAACGTGGACTTGCCTACCCGACGCGGCGCCGCGAGGAACAGGCCGGAGCGGGCATCCTGGATTCCCTCACCGGCCAAGGCTGCGCAGAAGCTTGCCGCCAACGCGGGGCGGCGAAAGGTGTAACGTTCGGAGGCTGCAGACGGCTCGGACATGCGTCTTCCTGGTGCGATTATCAGCATTTATCCTATCTGGATAATTTATCCTTTGCAAATAAATAATGATAAATGCCTGATGAGGCATATGTGCGCGGGGGCGGGGCGTCATCTTCTCGCGAAAGGCCGGATCCGGGCTGTGTAGCCACTGCTGGACCCGGTGCGGACCTATGTCAATGAACCGATTCCCGGCAGGTCTATGCTTACAAGGAGCGGTACATAGCAGGATTTCAAGGCCGTGTGCTCAAACTCCATATATGGAGACTTGACTCATAGTCGTCATGGCCGCGTTCGTCTTGATCGTCTCTTTCTCTACAGCTTGGTATCGCGACGGCTGACCAGATGATTCTCACCGCGCCCCTCCTTTTCACCCCTGTTGGGAAGCGGGAGTCCTGGCGCCGACCGATGCCGGGCTCGGACAGGTGATCGTCAACAGCCCGCACGACCTGGCTGGCTGAAACACCGCGCTTTGAGTTCGCGGACATTTTGTCGCAGCGTGCCCAGTTGCGAGCAGCGGCACGATGGGAAAGCGGGCGCACAGCTTCACTAGCGCGGGAGCGACAATGAGATATGCACATCCAGGGCTTGACCGTGCCGCGCATCTGCGTATCGGCAGTATGGTGGCGCTTCTGTCGTTCGCCGTCCTTGCCGTATTCTTCGTTCCGTTCTCTATCGCACCGACGAGCGTCCCGGCAAAGATCGCGCAGGACGTGCTCCTGTCGCTGGTTCTTCTGACCGGCGTGACCGCTGTTTCGGACCACCGCGCACAGTTGGTGCCGATCGCGATCGTCAACGGTGTGGCGATAGTAGTCCGCTGGGCCGCATGGTTCACCGGACATGACAACAGGGCTACGTGACGAAACGGCGATCGCTTCACTCGGCTTGCTTAGCGTGGTCATCGGGATTAACGTGTTCAGCGCCGGCACAGTAACCATTCGACCGGATACTTGGCGCGATCACGCTCTACATACTGATCGGCGTGGTATGGCCAGAGGCCTATCAGCTCATAAGCACCTACGACCCCGGTGCTTATGCCGGAATACCGCGTGGCGACATGCCGGCCGATCACTCCACGTGGATCTACTTCAGCTTCGTCACGCTCACAACCTTGGGTTATGGCGACATCACACCGGTCGCTCACGCAGCCAAGTCGCTTGCGATCCTCGAGGCGTTGATCGGTCAGCTCTATCCAGCGATCGTGCTGGCGCGGCTGGTGTCGCTACGCGTCGAAGCGGGCCGCTCCGGCACGAACCAAGGGTGACGCGGCAATGAGCTGGCAGCGATCTTGCTTCACGACGGGGAAGTCCCTTCCATTCGATCACCCCACATTGCGGGAAGAATTCGAACAGCTTCCGCCCATTTGTCCCAAAACCCAGGCTCGTCATGATGTGCGCTCTGGGGTAGCTTTGACCGTGGCTTCCGCTTTGGCACGGTCTCATCTGACACAAAGGGCCAGCAGGCGTCA
>NZ_JFJV02000148.1:0-14480 GCF_000611145.1 Cupriavidus sp. SK-3
GCGCATAAAACCTTTCGGCCGGTAATAGATTGAGGTCGTCGAGATGGACGCGTGCCGCAGATTGTCCCGGACCGTCGTCAATTCCGCGCCGCGCGCCAGCGCATGCGTCGCATGCGTGTGCCGCATCCAGTGCGGGCTGGCCTGCCGCAGTTTCTTGGCGGCGAGCGGGTGGTCGGCCTGAATCAACTCCGCCGCTTGCACGAAGAACCGTCGCAACACGGCCCACAGTCGCGTGCCCGTGATGCCGCCGGCCGGGTCTTGGCCAAGGCCGCCGATCAACGGGGTATGCGGGTCCCAGCGTGCCCGCGTGACGGGCAGGCCGCGCTCGACCAAATACCGGTCGAGCGTCACCCGCGCCAACGGCGGCAGCGCCACCTTGCCCGCCTTGGCCCCCTTGCCGACCAGGCTGAGCCAGTGGTCGCCATGGGCATCAATGTCGATGCCACCAAGGGTTGCGCTGACCAGTTCGCTGGCGCGCAGGCCGGTCGCATACGCGAAGTCGAGCACGAATCGCAGGCGCTGGGCCGCCGGCGCGTCCCACCCATAGGACCACTCCAGCCCGTTGGCGAGCGTGCGCACCAGCATCCATTCCCCCTCGGTGAACACGTGCGACGTATCCAGCTGCGCGGCACGCGCGCTGCCGCGCACCTTGATGCCCGCGAACGGATTCGCCAGCACATAACGTTGTTGGATCAGCCACCGGAACATGGCCCCGAGCACGGACAGGGCATAGGCCGTTGAACGCGGTGACAGGCCCTGCGCAAACGGGCGCCATTCGCTCGAGGTGCGTGGTCGAGGTGGCCCCACCCAACGCTTGGGCGGCGTCGGCCGGCGCAGGAAAGTTCGATAGGCAATCGCGTCCTCGGTGGTCAGCGACGACAGGGGACGCTCGCGCTCGACGATCGCCCACAGGATCAGCCGCTCCGCTTCCTTACGATAGGCCCGTTGGGTGGCCGGTGACTCGTGCAACGCCAGCCAGGCCTGGACCGCCTCGTAGTCGTTCGACGCGCCGAGGGTGCAGGTTTGCCGCGGGGCGCGGAAGGTCCCGGACGAGCCGTCGACTTCGTGGGGCAGGCGCAGGTGCTCCCAGGGCACGATCACCCCGCGGTCCGCCACGGCGATCAGCGCGCGGGCGCGCTCGGTCAGTTGCGGATGCTGGGCGAAGAAGGCCTCGATCCGCCGGGCGCTCGCCGAGCCCAGACCGGGCACCGCCGTCCACCAGCGACGCCGGCGCGGCACGCGCACCGTCAGGTCCGCCAGCGTCTCGATGCCGTGCGCGCGCAGCGCCTGCACGGCACGCGGCGGCAGCCACTGGCCGATGTCGTCGCCGACCTGCGGCTGCGGCGGGGGCAAGCGGCGCAGCAAGTCGACCGCTTGGCTGATTGCCTTCGCCCGCCCGACTCGCTCGGCCGCGCCGTGCTCGAACAAGGCGGCTACGTCCTGGCGCTGCCGGCGGCGCGCAAAATCGGCCAACTGTCGCCGGATGTGGCCGAGGATGCCGCGCGCAGACTGGCCGCTGGCCTTGCGCTCGCCCAGGTAGCGCACCACCGCGTCGCGGGCCGGCAGTCCCTCGTACCAGGCGCGTAGCGCGGCCAGCGACGCCGCATCGGGGAAGTCAGGCGGTGCCGGATGGGTCTGGGGGTTGGCTGGCAGCATTTTCATGTCTGCCAGTTTAGTGCATCGATGCGTCTATTACGATAAGAAAAGTTATCGCAATAGATGCGTGAAGCCATCGCTTGTAACAACAATTCGCTGATCTGGCTATCGTCACCATCTGAGCGTCAGGACGCTAGCCTTGGTCCTGAATGCCGCTGCCTCAGGGCTTTCCGCTCAGTGCACTGAGGAGATCAATTGGCAGTGGAAAGACAACGGTCGAGCTCTTGTCGCCCGCGATCTGTGTGAGGGTCTGCATATAGCGCAACTGCATTGCCTGAGGGGCCTTGGCCAGCATCTGTGCTGCCTCCAGCAGCTTCACCGAGGCCTGTAGTTCGCCCTCGGCGTGAATCACCTTGGCGCGCCGTTCCCGCTCAGCCTCTGCCTGGCGCGCGATGGCCCGGATCATGGTCTCGTTGAGGTCGACGTGCTTAATCTCAACGTTCGAGACCTTGATACCCCAGCTGTCGGTCTGGGAGTCGAGGGCTTGCTGGATATCAAAGTTGAGCCGCTCGCGTTCGGCGAGCATCTCGTCCAGCTCATGCTTGCCCAGCACCGAGCGCAGCGTGGTCTGCGATAGTTGACTAGTGGCTTCAAGGAAGTTGGCCACCTGGATGATGGCGTGCTCGGGGTCGACCACGCGAAAATACACGACCGCGCTGACCTTAACCGACACGTTGTCGCGCGAAATCACATCCTGCGGGGGGACATCCAATACCACGGTGCGCAAGTCGACTCTGACCATCTGCTGGACCAGCGGTATGATCAGCACGAGCCCGGGCCCCTTAACCTTCCAGAAGCGTCCCAGCATGAACACCACCCCGCGTTCATACTCTCGCAGAACACGAAAGGCGGAGATAACAAGCAGCGCGATCAGGAAGAGGACGCCGCCGGCGGTGATTTCGAATGCCATGATCAGGCTCCCTAGTTGATTGATTCGGTACTGTTGAACATGGGAATGTTGCATGCGGTCATAATTCGCCCTCGACCGTCAGCAGTGCCGTGTGTCGGATGGGCGCGCGGGTCCGCGTGACGGCCGAACACCGTCACTTTGCCGAGCGGCAGCGCATGCTGTTACGGCGGGCCTGCGCAATGCCTCCGCCCACCAGGCTGGCTATGCCCTTCGAGACATCGTTCGCGCCGTTGGCCCATGCGAGCAGGAGCACAACGGCCACAATGGCTGTAATCGTCATCGAGACCTTCGCGTCTGGTCGGGTGAGGCAACCGAAGCAAGCAACCGCGCGTCAGTCAGCGCCGAGGACGCGCCGGCGAATCAGCCAGTCGATCGACAGCTTCCCCGGACCGCGTGCCAGCAGGACTAGCAGCATGGCTGCCCACTGAATGTGCGTGGGCCACGCCAGCGGATAGACGAACACCTGGATCACCGTCGTCATGCCCAGCAGCACCAGGGCCACGGGGCGAGTCGCCAGGCCCACCATGAGTAAGACTGGCGCGGTCAGCTCGATCGAGACGGCCAGGTAGGCGGCTGGCTCGGGCGGGATCAGCGGGACGTTGTAGTCTTCCCGGAAGAGCTCCAGGGCCGATTCCCAGTTGGCGAGCTTGGCCATCGCCGAGTTCCAGAAGACCGTGGCGACCGCGAGTCGCAACGGGATGGCGAGGACGGTGTGGGGAACACGATCCAGCCATGCCAGCACGCGCCGCGCGCGCTCGACCAGCGTCATGGATGAACCAGTGGAATGGGTGAGATGGCTCATGACGAAGGCTCCATGGTTAGTCGAATGGCCGGCCGGACAGGCTGATGGCGGTGAAGCAGTCGGATGCCAGCAGCGTGGCAAGCCAGGCATGCGTTTCGGGCGAACGGGTTTCGTCCAGCGCAGCATGTAACGGACGCCCCGCGAACAGGGCTGCCGCGAAGCGCCATTGCCACGCGCTCAGGCGGTCGACTTCGACGCCGGACGGGGTCCGGTGGATGAGCAGCCAGACCGGGCCGGCGTTCAGCTCGATGGTCCCCATAGCACCATCGTCACCGCTTAACACAGCCCGCCAGATCACGTCGATTGGGAAGTCGGATTGCAACAGTCGCGCGGCGGGATGCGGCGTGAAGCACACCTCCCCCCGTTTGGCTTCCTCCAGTTGCGCGAGGCGAGCCAAGTCGAGCGACATCGCGTCGGGCGCGTGCAGCACGGTATTGACCGCCCTTTCGAGCCGGGCGGTGTCCGGTAGATAGGCCAGCGAGGCGGCCTGCGGCAGGCCCGCCAGGAACTCTGGAAAGGTCTCGCCAAACCTGTCCAGCCACGCGCTCCTTGGAGGGGAGTCTTCCATGAACAGCCTGGCGGCGCCTTCGAAGAACTCGGGGCCGACCAAGGCGTGGATGGCCGGATAGGACAGGCGCAGCGCCGTCACCAGTGTGCCGATGGCCGTGTTCCGGTAGATGCCGAGCCGCGCCTGCGGCGCGAGGCCGTCTTCTGCCACAAAAGCGGACATGTCACCATCCACGCCGTGCAGCAGGCCCTGGCCGATGGCGCGCTGCAACTCAAGCAGCGTAGGGGGATGCGGATGCATGCTGTTGCCTCTCCAAAGCCGCTTCGGCGATGACCGCCTCCTCCATCAGGATCTCGAGCGCGGGTACGTCGGTGTCCCATTCGATCAGCGTAGGCACCGGTCCGAAGCGTTGGAGCGCTGCCTCGTACAAAGCCCACACCGCGGGCGCGACGCGCGAGCCGTGATCGTCGATGCGCAGGGTTCGCCCCGGCTCGAGTTGCCGCACGCTATGGCCGGCCAGATGAATCTCACCGATCGCCGCCTGCGGTAGCGCACCCAGATACGTCATGGCGTCCCAGCCGTGGTTGCTGGCGCTGACATAGATATTGTTGACGTCGCAGAGGATGCCGCACCCCGTGCGGCGTGCGACCTCGGCCAGGAATTCCCACTCGGGAATGGTCGAGTGAGAAAAGCGCAAGTAGGTCGACGGGTTCTCGACGAGGATGCGTCGCCGCAGTACGTCCTGGACCTGGTCGACGTGCCGGCACACGATGGCCAGCGCCTCCTCGGTCATCGGCAGCGGCAACAGATCCGCGAGATAGGTTCCGCCGGCCACGCTCCAGGACAGGTGCTCGGAGACCAATCCCGGCTCGATCCGTGCAACTACCTCCCGCACGCGCGCAAGGTGGGCCAGGTCCAGCCCTTCGGCGCTGCCCAGCGACAGGCCAACGCCGTGCAGCGAGATCGGATAATCGCGTCGAATGGCGTCTAGATAACCGGGCGCGCTGCCGCCGCCCATGTAGTTCTCGGTATGCACCTCAAACCAGGCGACCGCAGGGCGCTCCTCTGCCACCACTTGGTGGTGCCGGAAGCGCAGCCCGACCCCGGCTCGCGCTGGGATCGGGCTTGGCCCGCGTTGCAGTGCAACAAACGCGGTATCCATCGTTCTGCTCGATCAGACGGCTTTTAGGTTGCCGCCCTGGATCTTGCCGCAGTCGCCGGCAGGCAGCAGCACGAACGATTTCGTATCGCGCGCCTTGGTCGCCTGTCCCGCGCACGAATGCGCGCCTTCGGCGCAGTCGTTCTTCGATACGGCGTTGATGCCGTAGCACTTTTCCAGCTTACCCTTCTCCATCCTGGCCATGTTGTCCTTGACGATCTGCGGCATGTCCTTCATGGGCTGCTGCGCCAGGCCCGGTGTGGCCGCCATGGCGAGGGCGAGCCCGAGGGCGGACGACAAGGTCGAAGCGGCCAACATATGCTTGCTCATCATGCAATCTCCTGAGAGTTGCGGCCCGAATCCGGGGCCGTGTCAGGATATTCGGCGGTACGCGAACAAAGGTTACATCTCTCCCAATATTTTTTTGCGCGACAAAATGGCTATTGTTGCCCATCCCCCGAAAATTGAAAATCATGCCTCCGCCGGTTCGGACGCCGCTCGCTGGATCTTGCCCCAGTAGGCCGGATCGGCGTAGTACGCGGCCAGCGCATCGATGTCGACGGGTGAGTTCGCGGGGCTGAATTCGAAGGAACCGAACAAGTTGACGTGCTGCCAGGCGACGGGCGACAAGCCGCGGATCAGTTCCATCGCATCGTGGTCGCCGGCGGCACGTTTCTGCTCGTACACGCGCGAGAGCAGCGCCACGTTGTAGTGGATGATCGCGTTGGCGATCAGGCGCGAGCACTCGTTCCAGATCTGTTGCTCCGCTTCGGTTTGGACACGGAACTTGCCGCTGTTGACGTAGGCAACCGCTCGCCGCAGCCGGTGGTACGCTTCGCCGCGGTTCAGGGCTTTCTGGACGCTCTGGCGCAGGCCGACATCGTCGATGAACTCGAGGATATAGAGTGTGCGGCACAGGTTGTCGAGTTCCCAGAGCGCCTTCTTCGTCTGATTCTGGCGCGTGTAACTGCTGAGCTTACGCACGATTGTCGCCTGCGTTACGTCCTTCTGCGCGAGCGAGGCCATGATGCGCTGGATGTTCGGCCACTCCCTGACGATCAGGTCATCGCGCGCCTTGCGCGACGGCCTGATCAGCCAGTCTTCGTAGCGGCTCGGGTGATGGAACCCAATTAGGCCGCCGGTCTTTTTGTGCAGGTCGCGGTACCGCGGCGCGAACTGGTAGCCGAATGCGTGCAGAATCCAGAAGTTGACCTGGTTGGTGCCGTGCGTGTCGGTCGAGTGCCGCTCGGGCTGGATATCCGACGTGTTGTTGTAGAGCAAATCGAATACGTAGTGGCTTTCGTGCTCGTGCGTACCGATGATGGTCGCGTTGACCGGCACGTGGTTGGCGACGAGCGTGCAGGCACTCACGCCTTTCTGCAAACCGAAGTACTTCGGTGAATGCCGGGCGTTGAAGGTATCGATCTGCGTCTCGAAGCGTTGTCCGTCGCTGCTCGAATGCACTTCGTCGCGGATGTCGAATAGATGAAAGGCTGGCAGGCTGGCGGTGGCGTTGCTGATCGCGTCGTTGGCGGCATGGAGGGTTTCGAGACGCAGATAATTGCGCGCCGTCGTCGCCATCGACGTATGACTGAGTCTCGAGACCTCAGCCATCTTCCGCAGCCCCATGTTGGTGCCCATGGCAACTATGCAGGCGAGGATTTCGCGCGGTTCGGCATCGTGCTTGACGTAGCGGTCGAGCACGTGAGTGAAAGCCCGCAGGAATCCCGTGCGCCCGGCAACGAACCACAGCAGATCGGCGATGCCGATACCAGGCAACTGGGCATAGAATGAGCCGTTGACCGTTTCGTCCGCATCCGGATACAGCAAGGCCCAGCGGCGCTGGTCATTGCGGCGGCTGACCTTGATATGCTGATTGTCGCCGCTCTCGATGCGCTGATTCACCAGTTTCAGTTTCGCTTCGATTGCCTCGTGGAAGGCCGTGAGCGTCTGCTCGATTGGGTTGAGCAGAACCGGTGCGCCAATATCCTTCAGCACCGTATCCTTGTGCTGCCAGCGCACGTCGCTAATCAGGTCGTCCTCGAAACGGCGGAACTCGGTGCTATGTTCGCCGAACACGTCGCCCGCCTCCAGCGCGTTGCGCAACAGGCGGTAGATCAGGAATTCATAGCGGTCGACATCCAGTCGCTTTCTCTTGCCCGGCTCCGAGGCGTAGAGGTAGCGCTGAAGGCTCTTCGGGATGAGGTCCATCGGGAAAGTCGATGGACTGGTCTGCCGGGGCGACTTGCGGTTGCGCAGCAGCGCCTGCAGGAAGACGATGCCGTCCAGCAGTGGTGCATCCTCAACCCGGCCGGCAAAGTCCAGCTCGGAGAACAGGTGGCGCAGATTCCGTTTGATGGTCGGCGACAGCGTCGTGTAGTGAGACCACTCGAAGCCGGCCCTGTCGAAGGCGACGTTGCGCATATAATTCGAGACCAGCGCAAACCGTTCGGGCTCAAGTAGGGAAAACGCTTTCTTCTTGACGCTGGCGAATGACGCATTGCCCGGTATCGAATCATCGACGAACAGGTTCAGAACCTTACCAGCGGCCTGCAGATGTGTGCTTGCATCGGTCAGCGCGCGCTGCATAGCCTCCTCCGCGGCCGCACGGGCCCACTTCTCGTACTGATCGACCAGATGAATGACCGCCTCGATCAGGTTGTCGTTGATCTGGCGAAAGCGGTAGTAGGCGAAACACAGCAGGTACAGCCTCGTGGTGGCCGCCGGCATGCGTTGAAGTTTGTAGACGGTGTAGAACTTGACGAGCGACGCATAGTACCGGCCGCTTTCCGTCGAGATCCCAGCCGTCTCAAGAAAATGACGGGCGAACGCATGCAGGGGCGCGAAGAATTGACGGCGCTCGACCTCCTGGCGAAGCTCCTTGTAACTGAAATCCTTTGGTTCGCGCTTGAGCACGCTGATCCGGTACGCCGATTCGCCAGCCTGCAGCAAGGCATCGAGCTGGCCCGTGATATCGGGCGTGAGCGCGTCGGCGAGCAGCTGCGTGATGCGCTTGCGCTCACCCGTCACTACCCGACCGACCATGTCCTGCAGGAACGTGTAGATTGGCGCGACAATGCGCTGCTGGTTCAGATACTGAAGTGTTTCGCGCAGGATGTAGATCGGCTGCGTTGAAAGCATAGCGATGCGCTGGGCGCGGTGTTCCAGTTCATCCTTGGCGCTGCTGTCGCAGAGCCGGAAGCCGAGCAGTTCGAGGACGGTGTGCTGCAGGGCACGCCGCGTCGGGTACGACGGCATGTTGATGGCCGACACGTCCTTGGTCGGAAAATGCCGGCGAAGGACGTGATGCAGATCGTCATGGATCGCGTACTGATCATAGTCGAAGAACTGGCGCTTCGCCTTGAAATAGCCAAGCTGCAGCGCCAGATGCACGGCGACTGAGGTGGTGCGCGAGTGAACGGCCCACCGTTCTGGCTCGCTCAGATCGAAGTATGCCTGCCGGTCTTCATCGGTGAAGCGTGGCAGTCCATACAATTCATCGATTTCGTGCTGGGTGAGGATCGACAGCCGATGGGAGCCGGCGGGAATGTGAGAGGTTCTGGTTGTGTGCATTCGATCGCGGGGCGAGTTCACAGGCATGGCGGATAGCTGTGAAGTCATGAACCTTGAGAGGTGGTGCGGCCGTCTTGCGGACAGTGCCCGGTTAGCGCCGGGGCAGCTTGAGCGCACCCGATAACACGGCGGCGGCCAGATCCTCGTCACTCATCCCCATGAGCCTGTCGATCGTGCCCGGGGACAGCTCTTGCGCAAGTGCAAGGATATCGCCCAGCAATGCATCGAACCGGTCGAGGCGGGCGCTCAAGTGCGCGACTTCATCCCGCTGTGCCGGCGATAGCGCCAGGGCCTGCCAGCGCGACACCTGTTCACGATGGACCGGCAGAAAATCCCGCTGTTCACCGTAGACCTGCGTCACCCGTGCGAGCGTGGCGTCATCCAGGACATGCGGGCGGGTACGGCATTGCAGCAACCCGTCGTAGGCCGTTTGCCCGTCGGTCAACTGGGCGCCAATCAGGCCGGCGATGAGCGGCAGCGCCTCGATTGGCTGCCAGTTCGGTGTGGGGGGCGGACGCGCGGTTTCGATTCATGGCTCGTGACTGCGATGTGGGTGGCAATAACGCGGTTCCGGCCTTTCCGCCCCGGTACGGGTGCGGGAAGGCGGAGCGGAAAATTCTAGCCTATGTGATCAACGAGCCTGCAGCACAGTGCGCCGATGCGGCAGATAGCCGCGCCGGCATTGGCTAACGGGCGCGTTTTGAACGGCTCTGCGGGACGACGGGATGAGCCTGAGCTTCCATCCGTCCCTGCAGCAGAGCAAGCTGCTGCGCCAGGGCATCGCGCTCTTTCCGAAGCTCGCGCGCCTCGTCCGTCGCGCTCGCGAACTGCTGCTGCATGCGCTCCGCCAAGCGCTGCTGGCTGGCCGCCTCGGCCGACAACTGCTGGACCTGACCGACAAGCTGCTCATTTCTCTGCTGCACCTTGGTCAGCGCCGCTTCCGCGCGCCGCTGGGCTTCCTTGGCCTCATTGGCTTGCAGCATGACGTGCTTCTGTACACCTTCCAGGCGCTCGGTCGCCTTGTCGACCTCGGCCCGAGCTGCCACTTCCCGCTGCTCCAGCGCAGC
The DNA here is from genome assembly GCF_000611145.1 of Cupriavidus sp. SK-3. Taxonomy (NCBI): domain Bacteria; kingdom Pseudomonadati; phylum Pseudomonadota; class Betaproteobacteria; order Burkholderiales; family Burkholderiaceae; genus Cupriavidus; species Cupriavidus sp. SK-3. Next base: position 9,676 of record NZ_JFJV02000148.1, read on the forward strand.
GCGCAGGGAGTCCAGTTCGCGCGGCGAACTTGGCCTATTCATCGATGCCAGCGAACTTCCCTATCTCGACGCGCTGATGTGGGAGCAAGGCTATCTCGATGGGACCCAGATGGCGGGTGCCTTCCAGCTGCTGCACTCGCGCGATCTGATCTGGTCCCGATTGATGCGCGAATACTTGCTGGGCCAGCACCCCGAGCAGACCGATCTGATGGCCTGGAACGCCGATACCACGCGCTTGCCCTACCGCATGCATAGCGAAAATCTGCAACGGTTGTACCTGCACAACGATCTGGCCGAGGGCAGGTACTGCGTGAACGGGCGGCCGGTGGTGCTCGCCGACCTCAAACAGCCCATCTTTGTCGTCGGCACCGAACGGGACCATGTGTCACCTTGGCGCTCCGTGTACAAACTCCACCTGCTGACCAGCACTGAGATCAGTTTTCTGCTCACCTCGGGCGGACACAACGCGGGCATCGTCTCCGAACCCGGTCATGCCGGACGTCGCTATCGTTTCAGCACGCGGCCCAAGGACGGCCCCTATTTGAGTCCGAACGAATGGTTCGCCAAGACACCGATATGTGAAGGTTCGTGGTGGCCGTGCTGGCAGCAGTGGCTGGCCGTGCATTCCAGCGAACAAAGCGCACCGCCCGCCTTGGGCGGGGGCACCGTGCTGGATAATGCCCCCGGCACTTACGTACTCGCGCCCTGAGTACGCCACTCCTATCGTCCCACCCAACCGAGCAGCCACCCGTCACCTCATCACGACCGCAGCCACAGCGCGTATCGGTGGCCCACCGCGCCCGTGTGCGTCGGGCCAACCGCCGATGGAGGTGGCTCGACCCACCCGGCTAGGGGTCGCTTCCCGTCTGGAGCCTCGCCTGGCGCCGGTTACCGGGCGGCGAAGGCCTGAGCCATCTGGCGTGTACGCTTGACTTCGTCGCTTTGTAGACAGATCGAGGTGGTGGCCACGGATGCATGGCGGAGATTGTCGCGGACGGTGGGCCTCCGCTCTGGATGCTCGCCGAACACCGCCTACTGACCACGCATCGCGTCGCCGCTGCCGTCACGTTAGTAATTGTCGGCGGACTGCTGCCACTGCACATCCGGCTCGCATGGCGCGTCCAGCGCAATCGAGTTTCAGGCATCGTTTCTCTTGCGGTCATGGCCCTCCTAGCCGGCACAAGCTTGTTGCTCTACTACGGCGATGAAGAATCGCGAGAGTGGGTGCGATGGACCGTCTGATGCACCGCTCCAAACTCCTTGAATTCGAAGGCAAGAGCTTCCGCCTCAAGGTAGCTGCCAACAGGCTTGCCGTTTCTGAAAAGGCCGATTCATAATCTACTCGTCCTGCCTGGGGGAATTTAGCCGACCACAAGTGGGGGAGTTTGACGTGACCATCCGGGCAATCAGTGGCTGTTACAAGACGTCACAGTTGTGTTGACCCACCAAAACATAACGGATCGGCGAGGAGCTACAATCGCGACAATCTTAGGCAAGGATCGCAGAAATGAAACATCTTTGGGCCTTAGGCGCGGTCGGCAGCGCTCTCCTCTTCAGCATGAGCAGCGCTCGCGCACAACCGCATGTCAACGTTGATGTCGGCATCGGCGTTGCGGGATCCCCTCACGTGGCGCCCGCTCCCGTATACATGCAGCCTGCGCCGGTGGCAGGCCCGGCCCTAGTCTATTACGAGCCGTATTGGCGAGGCCGGGGCGGGCGCGAGCATGAGTGGGGTGAGCGCCGTTGGCGAGAACGCGAATGGCAGGGCCATGAGGGCGACCGCCGCGAACATGGCCGGCACGGCCGGCACGATGACTGAATCGCCGACTCGGCCTGACTGCGATCGGCGCACTCACCAAGATCGCGGCTTGCTGAAACGGAGTCCGGCACAAAAAAGCCGGCTTCAGTGTGCCGGTGCAACAAGCTGGTCATCCGCTGAGCGGACGACACGTTGTTTTCCGAGGCGAGCCCTTCAGAACCATAAGCGCACGCCTGCAACAATTCGCATATCTGTCACGCGCTCGCCGTCATCTCGTGCCAGACTCGCCGTTTTCCCAATCTTTCGGCCCCAGACGACGCCGATATAGGGTGCTCAGCGGACTGTCTTGCAGCAGGCCCCAGCGGCGCGGAAGGCCGGGTTGAGCGCCGCCGATCGCTACTGGGCCGCCAAACCGCCGCTGGGGCCTGCTGCGGGATTTCGGCGCTGACCGGGATGGATCGGCCGAGGTGGATAGGTTGCCCGTTGGCATGACCTGCCGAAGGATTCGTGCCACGAATATTTTGCGCCGTAAGGGGCACTTTTTTGGGCGCAAAAATTACAATTGCGCAAGAGAACGAATTGCTGAGCTGGAGTGAGTAAACTTTATTATGAGGTCTGGTTACCAAAAGCCGCGATTGCCGTTGGACCTTCGGTCACGAGTCCAGGTTTCTTGCGCGACCTGAAATTCTTGTGGCTGCCTGAATCTCGAGGGGAGAATGTCAAGGGAGGCTGAATGAAAAGCAGGCAAGACGGCAAACGCTCGGAAAAATCTTGATGCATATTGCGCCTGCGATGTTCGCCACAGAATTCACTTGAGGTGGGAGGAGGCAAACAGGAGGCAAACCATGAGCACGATTCGCGCTGCCGCGGTGACTGCTTCGGCGATGATTTTTGTAGGGTGCACCGTAACCCCAACTGCGGCCTACTACGACGATATTTACACTCCTGCGTACTATTCGGGGATTCCCAGCGCTGGCTACCCATATTATGGGTACCCGTATTACCCTGGATACTATGGGTATGGAGGCGCCCCGCGGTATGGCTACGCTTACTACGGAGGCTTCTTACATGGCGGAGGCCATCACGGAGGCCATGGTCTGGGCCATGGTGGAGGTCATGGTCTGGCTGGAGGCCATGGCGGAGGTCACGGTGGGGGAGGTGGTGGAGGCCATGGCGGAGGTCACGGTGGGGGCCACGGTGGAGGCCACTAATCGACGTAGGAGCGATTGAAGTGTTTGCAACTCGGACAAGCCTAGAAAGAAGGGCGTGATGCAGGCGCTCCCCGATTCGATTCAGCTGACCAGGTCGAGCGAGTATAGCGGCGGCCCACGACAGAAGCCATCGACGTCGTTGGGCCGGTAGTCATGACTAAGAAGGTGTCCTGCAGCGTTTCCTTGCCACGCATCCAGGTGGAGGTGCCAAGCCAACCAGCGAGATGCCAATGTCTCTCCCACTTCGCCGTCTCCACTCCACGTTCTGGTCCTGCAGGGAGGCGGCACACCTAGTTGCCTATCAGGCGATGGAGGAGCCGGTATGCTCCCCTACTGGATCATCGGCACATCGATTGGTCCCATCAATGGCGCGCTCATTGCTGGCAATCCGCCCCAGCACAGGCTTGCGCGGCTGCGTGCCTTCTGGCACCTTGCGGCCTATGCCTCGCCCACCCTGCCGCCCCTGCTGCCCCTGCTGCCGGCCGTTGCCGCATACTGGAGCATGATCCGTAGCCTGGTGTTGGGCGCGCCGGGATGGTTCACGCACAAGGCGCTGTGGGAAATCTCGTCCGCCTGCTTGCTGCCCCATCGCCAGAACAAGCTGAAAAGACTTGCCGCGTGGTTGCTTCTGAGCGTCGCGCCGCTGAGCGCATATGCGGCGATGACCTTTCTACATTCCCGCAGCGCCGTGGTGTACGACGTCGATCATGACCAGGTCTTGCTGGAAAAGAACCCAGACGACGTGGCGCCGCTCGCCTCGCTGACCAAGCTGATGACTGCGATGATGGTGTTGGACCAGGACCCGGCACTGGATGAAGCGCTGAACGTCGATAGCGCCGACATCGACCAGATTAAGCACTCGTCGTCCCGCATCCCGATCGGTGTGACCCTCACACGCAGGGAGATGCTGCGCCTGGCTCTGATGGCGTCGGAAAACCGTTCTGCCTCCGCGCTGTCGCGCGCCACAGCCGGTGGGCAGCCTGCCTTTGTCGAGAAAATGAATAAGAAAGCCAGCGAGCTAGGTATGCTGAGCACCCATTTTGAAGAACCGACGGGACTGTCGCCACGCAATCTTTCTAGCGCGCGCGACATCGTGAGAATGGCCAATGCGGCATCGCACTATCCGCTGATTCTTGAGTTCACCACGCTTTCCCGCTACGGGGTGGAAGTGGGCGGCAGGATGCTGTTATATCGCAATAGCTCGCCGATGATAAACCGGCCGGGATGGGACATTCAGCTCTCAAAGACGGGCTTCATCAACGAAGCCGGCTACTGCATCGTGCTGGAGGTCAATATGCAGAATGGTCCGGTGATCATTGTACTAATGGGCGCGGCGTCTCGCCGCATGCGCTCGGCCGACCTGATTTCGATTCGAAATTGGCTGGAAGGCAAGGCGGCGCCTGGCGCCACACTGCAAGCTGCTTACCCGAGCAGGCCGGTTCATCGCCATAAGGCGAAAGCCGTGCTGCACAAGGGCAAGTTCCAGCTCGGTACCGATTCGACGAGATCGGCTTCAAAGGCGCAAGGGCCCGGCGCCAAGCGAAAAGCGGGGACGCGGCACCATGGGGGCATTTCAAAACGATCCTGACGCGGTTGGAAGTATCTTGACGTCGGATCTGGCTTGGCAAAGAGGCGCGGCCTCGGTAGCGAGTCCAAGCGTCGCCAGGTTGGGCAGGGAGGTCATCGCGGCCTGTCGTCGCGGGATTTTCCACCCATGATGGTCGAATGCGGGTTCGAGGTCGCTGCCAGTGCCATCCGGGGCTGGGTTCATCGACCGGACGGTTACTTCGCGCACACTACGTATTGATCTTGCCCCCGAAGAGTGGAGTTCTTAG
>NZ_JFJV02000149.1:0-17576 GCF_000611145.1 Cupriavidus sp. SK-3
GCAGGGGGATGTCGTATTCCTTTGGGTCCAACAACCAACACCGCCAAAATAAAGCCATCATCCCCCAAAAAACCACACAAGAAAAATAGAAACCCCCCATCAACCCCCAGAAAACAACCCCATAAACAAAGGCCGAATAAACAAATCCCCCGCATTCTCCCCCGAAGCATCCGGCACCCACCGCTGCAACTCCACCGCCGCATTAATCATCCCATTCACCTGCAACGAAGCAATAGACTGATCCAGCGGCCGAATCGACCCATCCTGCATCCCCTGCACCAGAAACCGTGTAAACCGTGCCGACAGCCGGCTCATCGTCAGCATCTTCTCCTTGCGCATCTCCTCCGGCAGCGCCCCATAGATGGTCAGCCGCAGCAGCGGCCCCTTCCCAGAGAACTGATAGCTCACCAGCGCACGCGAGATCGCGCACAGCTTGTCCCAGCCCGTGCCCGGCCCTTCCTCCACCTTCGACTGCGCATCCCGGATGACCGCAAACATACGGTCAAAGCAGGCGGAGATCAGGTCGTCCTTGTTCTCGTTGTGGTGATAGAACGATCCCTTCGTGAGATTCAGCCGCGCGGAAATGCGATCCGCGGAGGCGCCGCGATAGCCCAGTTCGTTGAGTAACTCGGTAGCGGCGCGCAGGAAGGCTTCCTGAGTTGTCTCGGGTGTGTCGATCACCGGCAGCGGTGGCGAGGCGGGAGTGGTGTCGCCCCATTTCGAAGAAGGCGACGCAAAGCCGTTGAGCAGCAGATCCACGACCGTTTCCGCGACTTTCGGGTAGTCCTGCGGTTCGTAGCGCTCGACCCATGTCATCGCGCCGCTGGTGAGCGACAGCAGCAAGTGCGCTGCCGCGCTGAGCGCGCTGCGTTGCGCGGGGCTCTGCGGTGCTTCCGCACGCAGCAGCTTGCGGATACGCCGGAACATGTCGGTATATGCCTTGAAGGCGACGTCCGCGTGCGTCTCCGGCAGCGAGCGGATCTCGCGAAAGCTCATCAGCTCCGGGCGCTCTCCAGTTGCCGTCCTGGCCAGCCGCTCGAAGAACAGGGCGATAAACCGGCGCACCCGCGCCTCCGGGCCGGGCTCGTCGGCCGTGGCGTCGGCGATGCCCGCCATCTCGTCGATCGTGCGCATCAGGCAGGCCACCACAAGGTCTTCCTTCTTGCGGTAGTAGTAGGTGATGCTGTTGGTGCTGAGCCCGACCTCCTGCGCGACGTCCGAGAGCGTGGCGCCACGCAAGCCCTTCCGGTTGAACAGGCGGGCAGCCGCGTCGAGAATCGCTTCGCGTTTCTCCACATAGCGGCGTGTGGGGCGGGCTTCCGCCGTTTCCTTGAGCATGGAGTGATGTATCTGCATTCGTTGGCCGGAGGCGCGGATCATTTGAGCGGGCGCATTGATCCGGGCGGTCTCGACGGGACTGTAAGTGTACCGAACGGATTCACAGGATGGCTTCCGTTTGATGCCGCGCAAGGGCTCACCAACGTGGCATTCGATCGCCCGGCGTCACGTGCGCTATTGCCTTCCTTCTCCGGCTGACAGCATAATGCAACTATGTTGCATTATGCCTGGCGGCGCGAGGAGGGCATCGGATGGCCAGCAGTACCAGCGGGATCGACCTGATCAACGCGGCGAACAGCACCAACGGCGATCCCGTCATCGACCTGCAGGGCATCGCGTTCACATGGCCCGGGCAGGCCGCGCCTTGCCTGCGGCTCGACCGGTTCCGGCTGGACGCGGGCGAGCAGGTATTCGTCTGTGGCCCGAGCGGCAGCGGCAAGAGCACCTTGCTGTCGATGCTGGCCGGGGTGCTGGCGCCCCAGCAGGGCAGCCTGCGCGTGCTGGGCACGGCGCCGGATGCGCTTAGCGCGCCGCGGCGCGACCGCTTCCGGGCCGACCATATCGGCCTCATCTTCCAGCAGTTCAACCTGCTGCCCTATCTTTCCGTCGTGGACAATGTGCTGCTGCCGTGCCGCTTCTCGCGCAGCCGTCGCGAGCGCAGCGCGGCGCAGGGCGCCACGCCGCAAGCCGCCGCGCATGCGCTGCTTGCGCAGCTCGACCTGCCGCGTGCGCTGTGGCAGCGTGCCGTGAGCCGGCTTTCCGTCGGCCAGCAGCAGCGCGTGGCGGCGGCCCGCGCACTGATCGGCCGGCCGCGCCTCGTGCTTGCCGATGAGCCCACTTCCGCGCTGGACGCGCCGCGACAGCAGGCTTTCATGGACTTGCTGCAGCGGGAATGCGGCATTGCCGGCGCCAGCCTGATGTTTGTCAGCCATGACGAACGCCTGGCCACGCGCTTCCAGAGGCGGTTGTCGTTGCCGGCGGCCCATGCGCCGGATGTGGCGGGGGCAGTGTGATGCTGATGCTCGCGATGGCCGCGCGCAGCGCATGGAACCGCCGCTTCAACCTGCTGCTGATGCTGCTGGCGATTGCCATGTCCACCGCCATGCTGCTGGGCGTGGAGCGCATCCGGCATCAGGTACGGGCGAGTTTTGCGCACTCGGTGTCCGGCACCGACCTGGTGGTTGGCGCGCGCACCAGCCCGGTCCAGCTGATGCTTTACACCGTGTTCCACCTGGGCGGCACGACCAGCAATATGAGCTGGGACAGCGCCCGGCGGCTGGCAGTCCATCCGGCCGTGGCGTGGACCATTCCGCTTTCGCTGGGCGACTCGCACCGCGGCTTCCCGGTGCTGGCGACCACCCCCGGCTACTTCGCGCATTACCGCTACGGCAACCGGCAACCGCTGGTGCTCGCGCAGGGCCAGCCGTTCGCGGCGCTGTTCGATGCCGTGCTCGGCGCCGAGGTGGCGAGCCGGCTGGGCTATCGCGTGGGCGACCGCATTGTATTGAGCCACGGGGATGGCGATGGCGACGGGCCGGCGCACGCAGGCCATGCCGGGCATGAGAACAGGCCTTTCGTCGTGAGCGGCATCCTGGCGCGCACCGGCACGCCGGTGGATCGCACCGTGCATATCGGGCTGGAAGCGCTGCAGGCCATCCACCTTGGCTGGGAGGGCGGCATGCCGCTGCCGGGCCTTGCCATCCTCCCGGAGCAGATACGCAAGTTCGACCTGACGCCCCATAGCGTGACCGGCGTGCTGGTCGGACTAAAGCTCAGGTCGCAAGTCTTCACTGTGCAGCGGGAGATTGCCGAAGACCCGCATGAGCCGCTGATGGCGGTGCTGCCGGGCGTGGCGCTGGATGCGCTATGGCGCGTGACCAGTGTCGCCGAGCGCGCATTGCTGGTGGTGTCGGGGCTGGTGGTGATGGTCGGGCTGGCGGGGCTTGCGTCGTCCATCCTTGCCGCGCTGGGCGAGCGGCGGCGCGAACTCGCCATCCTGCGCTCGGTCGGCGCACGGCCGGGCGACCTGCTGGCGATGCTGGCGCTGGAAGGGCTGGTGGTGATGCTGGCGGGCGCGCTCCTTGGCCTCGCGCTGGTGACGTTGCTGGCGGCGGTGTCCGGCCCTTACCTGCAATCCGCCTTCGGCGTAACGGTGCCCGCAGCCTGGCCCACGCCCGGCGAATGGCCGCTGCTGGCCGCCACTGTGGGCGCTGGCTTCTGCGTGAGCCTGCTGCCCGGATGGCGCGCCTATCGCCTGAGCCTGGCCGACGGGCTGATGCCGACGACATGAAGAAGAGGACGCCAATGACTGCCCGCTTCCGGCACATGTCGCTTGCGTTCACTGTCATCGCGCTGGCCGGCGGAGGCGCCACGTATTTCTTCCGGCCGCTGTCCGCGCTGGAGTCCGGCGCCACTGCGGGCGCCGCCAGGCACGAATCCGCCTATGCAGTAGGCGAGGCGTTGCGCCTTGCCGTCGCGCCTTCCACGCCCGACCCCGCCTTGCGCGAAATAGCGTGGCGAGATTTGCTGCCAAAGGGCTGGGACCCGCTCGTGCCGTTCAAGGGCCTGAAGCTCGACGAGCTCGACGACGCCGATCCCCGCGCGCAGATTGCCCTGTACAAGGCACGGCAGTACTGGAAGAACGCGCCCGTTGAACCCGCGCTGGATGGCGCGGCGGTACGTCTTGCCGGTTTTGTGGTTTCGCTCGACGCAGAAGGCGAGGCGATTCGCGAGTTCTTGCTGGTGCCGTACTTCGGCGCGTGCATCCACGTGCCACCGCCGCCCGCCAACCAGGTCATCCACGTCCGCACGGACAAACCGTTGCCGGGGCTGCGCACCATGGACACCGTGTGGATCGGCGGCGCGATGCGGGTCGAGCGGGCAGACACCATGATGGGCTACGCCGGCTATGCCATGCACGGGGCGCGGGTGGAGCCCTATCTACCGCCCGCGCGGCAATAGCGGAGACAACGCGCGCTCCATTCTTGCTCCGGAATCAAGTATCTTCTGCGCGGGACATGGTTTTTCTCGCGGCGGGCAGCGCGGATACTCGGGACATGTTCGCTGTGAAGGCAAGCAAGGCTTGCGTTGCGGCAAGCCGTGGCCCCATCGGCCAGATACAACCCCGAATCAGGAAACAACAATGCCCATTCCCGCCCTTGGCCTCGGTACCTTCCGCCTGCAAGGCCAGACTGTCATCGATTCCGTGCGCAACGGCCTCGACGTTGGCTACCGCGCGATCGACACCGCGCAGATCTACGGCAACGAGGCCGAAGTCGGCCAGGCCATCGCCGAGAGCGGCGTCGCCCGTGCCGACCTGTTCGTGACGACCAAAATCTGGATCGAGAATCTCTCACGCGACAGACTGGTGCCCAGTCTGAAGGAGAGTCTCGCCAGGCTGCGCATCGACCATGTCGACCTGACCTTGATCCATTGGCCGTCGCCGGACAACGCGGTCCCGGTCGCCGAATTCATGACCGCGCTGGCCGAGGCCCGCGAGCAAGGACTCACCTGCCAGATCGGTGTATCCAACTTCACCGTCGACCTGATGCGGCAGGCGATCGACGCCGTTGGCGCCGGAGCGATCGCCACCAACCAGATCGAGTTGCATCCCTTCCTGCAGAACCGCAAGGTCGCGGACTTCGCGCGCAGCCAGGGCATTCACATTACGTCGTATATGACGCTGGCCTACGGCAAGGCGCTGCAGGACCCGGTGATCCGGGAGATCGCGCAGCGGCACGGCGCCACGCCTGCGCAGGTGGTGCTGGCCTGGGCCATGCGGCTCGGCTATGCGGTGATTCCGTCTTCGACCAGGCGGGCTAACCTGGAGAGTAATCTTGGGGCCGTTGATGTGCGCCTGTCGGAAGAGGAGATGGCTGGGATTGCCGGATTGGAGAGGGGCGGGAGGCTGACTAGTCCGGAGGGGTTGGCGCCGGTTTGGGATTGAGGCGCCACGGATGGGAAGTTACCGAAGCCGGCACGGCAGCCGTCGCTCAGCCAATCATGTGCGGGCTCGGCCGTTGCCGCCTGGCACCGGTTTCATCCAGGCGATAGCCGTGGCCATACACGACCGTGATGACCAGGCCATTCCGGGGGTGCAGCTCCAGCGTCGCGCGCAGGCGCGACACCAGGCTGGCCAGCGCGCGCGACCGCGGTGGCAGCGCATAGCCCCAGATCGCGCATTCGATGTAGGTGTGGGACAGGACGCGGCCGACGCTGGAAAACAGCAGCGACGCAAGATCGAACTCCTTGGGGGTCAGGGGCATGCGGCGCCCCTGGAATATGGCCTGGTGCGACTGGCAATCCAGTGAATAGTGTCCGACCGTGATGTCGGGGCTCGCGGCTTGCTGGTGTGAGGCCGCGCGGCGCTGCAGCGCGTGCAGCCGGGCCACCAGTTCACGCAAGCGCAGAGGGTGGATCATATAGTCGTCAGCCCCGGATTGCAGGGCATTGACGACCGAGTCCTCGTCACGGCGGTTGGAAACCACCAGCACCGGCACCTTGCAGCGTCCGGCGCTGCGCAGCGCACACACAGCCTCGACCGCAGGCAGGTCGGCCAGTTCGTGGTCGACCAGCAGGACATCGTAACCGGACTGGTCGATGCCGCGAAAGAACTCGCGGCTTGCGTGGTAGGTGTGGCAATACACCCCGGCGCGGGAGAGGGCCTCTGCCATGATCCTGGCCCTGAGCGACAGATCCGCGAGCAGTGCAATCTTCATGGATTTGTCCAACGGGCATTAGTGCGGTTCGCGGGCCGGCGCGCGCATCCGCTGCGATACCTCCGCATCGCGCTGCCGCAGCGTGGCGTCCCGTTCGGGCAGCAACCCCGCGCGCGCCTCAGCGCCTGCAGGGCGTGGATGTCGGAGGGAAGGGGGGCGGCAGCCGAAAGCATGCCGCCAGTTTACTGGCGGCATGCTGGCAATGAAATCGGACACGTCCTAAATGGTGCGAATCTGGTGTGTTTGCTGGCTTCGTTGTACGTCTGGCCTCATATCCGTGCCGCCAGGTGCTTGGCACCCCGGTGGCGATATCGCTTTTGTCGACATCCACAGGCGCCTTCTAAGCTGCCGACGCCAGTAGCACGGCGCGGGCCGCTTCATCGCCCGTTTCATGAAAGCACGGCAGCGCACCGGCAGCGGCTCAGGCCGCGGCCTTGGTTTCGCTCTGGCCCTGCGGCGTGAATCTCGGGTAATCGGTGTATCCCGCGGCACCGCCGCCGAAATACTTCGAGCGGTCGCCGGCATTGAGCGGCAGATCGTGCTGCAGCCGGTAGGGCAGATCGGGGTTGGCGATAAACGGGCGCCCGAAGCCGATCAGGTCGGCCCAGCCTTTAGTGAGCGCTTCTTCCGCGCGTGCCTTGCTGTAGTTGCCCGAGTAGACCAGCGTGCCGGGATAGATGGCGCGCAGCGCTTCCTTGAACGCGGCTGGCATCACGGGTGCGTCTTCCCAGTCCGCTTCGGCGATATGGATATAGCCCACGCCGATCTGGCCGAGCGCGTGTGCCGCGGCAAGGTAAGTGGCTTCGGGCGTATCGTCGACCGCGCCCTGCAGCGTGGTGAGCGGCGCCAGGCGCACGCCGATGCGGTCCTTGCCGACTACCTCGGTCACCGCTTGCGCGACTTCCTTGAGGAAGCGCAACCGGTTGGCGAGCGAGCCGCCGTATTCGTCGTCGCGGGTATTGGCCTGCGAGTCGATGAACTGGTTGATCAGGTAGCCATTGGCGCCATGCAGTTCGACCCCGTCGAAGCCGGCTGCCAGCGCGTTGCGCGCCGCTTGCGCGTAGTCGGCCACGATGCCGGGGATCTCGTCAATGTTCAGCGCGCGCGGGGCGGAATGCTGGATCATCTCGCCGACGCCGCCCTGCGGGCCGTGGCCGGTGGCATCGACAAACACCTTGACGCCCTCGGCGACCAGCGCCGACGACGACACCGGTGCGGTGTTACCCGGCTGCAGCGTGGTATGCGACACGCGGCCGACGTGCCAGAGCTGCGCGAAGATCGTGCCGCCGGCGGCGTGCACGGCGTCGGTGACCTTGCGCCATCCGGTGACCTGTCCGGGGCTATAGATGCCAGGCGTCCAGGCATAGCCCTGGCCTTGGCGGCTGATCTGCGTGCCTTCCGAGATGATCAGGCCAGCAGTGGCGCGCTGACTGTAATACTCGGCCATCAGGTCCGTTGCCACGTCGCCGGCGGCGGCACGCGAACGGGTCATGGGCGGCATCACGATGCGGTTGCGGGTGGTGATATGGCCGAAGGTGTAGGGGGTAAACAGCATGGTTTCTCTCGCTCGTCGGTTTGGCCAGGCAAGAAGCGGCCGCAGGGGGCCGGCCCTGGATGGACCTGGGGCCCGGGCCGCCCGGCGGTGTTGCCGGGATGATGTATGGATTATCGGGACGGGCCGCTTTTGCAAAAACCCCGTAACAGGCAAATGATTCTTGCGGCGGGCTCAAGGATGGCCAACAGCCCGTAGTGATACATGCATCACCCGGTGGCCCCGGAGGCCGTCCTCAGGCAGCTCATGCCGATTTTGCATAAGCGCCCGCCAGGGCTTATGGAACAATGCGTCAACCGACGGATTCCGCTTCCGTCCCTTTACCGCTCTCCCTGCCCTGGCGCTACCCAACATGAACGACGAAATCGTCTACCTCAACGGCGAACTCACCCCTTTGTCCGAAGCCCGCATCCCCGTGCTGGACCGCGGTTTTATCTTTGGCGACGGCGTGTATGAAGTCGTCCCCATCTACGGCGCCAAGCCCTTCCGCCTGCCGCAGCACCTGGCCCGCCTGGCGCGCAGCCTGGCAACCATCGGCATTCCCAACCCGCACGCCGAGCCGGAGTGGATGGCGCTGATCGACCGCGTGGTGCGCGCCAACGGCCTCAGCGACCAGATGGTCTACATTCAGGTCACGCGCGGCGTGGCACGGCGCACCCATGCCTTCCCCAAGGAGGTGACGCCGACGGTGCTGATCATGACCAATCCCATGTCGCTGCCGTCGGCGGACATGCGCGAGAAGGGTGTGGCCTGCGTGACCGCCGAGGACAAGCGCTGGCTGCACTGCCAGGTCAAGTCGACCTCCCTGCTGGGCAATGTGCTGGCGGCGCAGAACGCGGCGGAGCATGGTGTCACCGAGACCATCCAGTTCCGCGACGGCGCGCTGACCGAAGCCTCGGCGTCGAATGTCTGGGTGGTCCGCAAGGGCCGGGTCTCGGCGCCGCCGAAGGACAACCTGATCCTGGAAGGCATCCGCTACGGCTGGATGGAGGAGCTGTGCGCGGCGCTGGATATCTCGCTGGAAGCGCGCCGGATTTCGCAGGACGAGGTAATGGCCGCCGACGAGGTGCTGCTGACGTCGGCCAGCAAGGAGATCCTGGCGGTGGTGACCATCGACGGCAAGACCATCGGCAGCGGCGAGCCTGGCCCTGTCTTCAAGAAGCTCTACGCTGCGTACCAGGCAGCCAAGGTGGCGCCGTAGTACGGGAGCGGTGTGGCTGGCTGCCCGGCGTGACCGGGCGATCGGCGTTGCCCGTCCGGCCGCCAGGGCGCGGCGGTCAGGGATTGCCCCGCTGCCTCCAGCTTCGGCTTCCCCGACGTCAACGCGGCCTCTTCCCTGACTTGCGATGCGCCAGCGCGAAGCGGGGGAGGGCCGCAGCACAAGCGATGGCGGCCGGGATTCGCATTCGCATATACACCCCACCCATCTAAGCAAAGACGAATTTCGTCCTTCGGCGAATTGTCGTGCTGCGCTATCGTGAGGGACTTGTAAGCGATCGCTTGAGACGGACAAAGCCTGCGGACAACGGCGCTGCGCAAGCGCTGTCGCATGCGCGGCACCGGACAGGCATCGCAATGCGCGAATCCAGGACCAATCGATATTGACAGGGGGGATTTCCAATGGCTACACCGCTGAAAGTGGTTGCCGTCAACGGCAGTACGCAACAGCCGTCGCGTACGCTCGCGCTGGTGCAGGCGTTGCTTGCCGAGCTCGATGGCAAGCTGCTGCTGCACAGCCATATCGTCAACCTGGGCGAGATCGCCCGCCCGCTGGGCGCCGCGCTGACGCGCGCCGAACTGCCGCCGGAGATTGAAAACGAGCTGCTTGCGATCGAGTCCGCCGACCTGCTGGTGGTGGCGGCGCCTGTCTATCGCGGGTCCTATCCCGGCCATTTCAAGCATCTGTTCGACCTGGTGGGGCAGGAGGCGCTGGCCGACAAGCCCGTGCTGCTGGCGGCCACGGGTGGCAGCGACCGGCACGCGCTGGTGCTGGAGCACCAGCTGCGGCCCTTGTTCGGATTCCTGCAAGCGCTGACGCTGCCGATCGGCGTGTATGGCAGCCCCGGCGATTTCCAGAACCACCACGTCAGCAGCGATGCGCTGGCCGAGCGCATCCGCCTGGCCGCCGACCGCGCCGCGCCATTGTTTGGCGCCAGCCGCAGATTGCCGCTGCAGCGCGCCGCCTGAGGGGGGGCGGAAGCCGGGATGTCTTCATCCCGGCTGCCGGCAAGCGCTCGTTGCCATGCCGTGTCCTTCTTGAAGGATCCGGTCCGTCATTGCCGTCTCATGTGCGGTCCAGCACGATTGACACGGGCGTAATCTATGCTTGTGAGCGAAAGCACGCCTTGGCTCCCGGCCGGCGCACCGCCCAATTCCTCCAAAGGACAAGCATATGGAACACCGAGCAGCCAATCAGATCCCCGCCACCCTGATTCCCGGCGACGGCATCGGGCCGGAAGTGGTGGAGGCCACCGTCAAGGTGCTGGACGCGCTGGGCGCGCCGTTCTCCTGGGACGTGCAGCAGGCCGGCATGGCGGGCATCGCCCAGGGCGGCGACCCGTTGCCCGAGGCTACCCTCGACAGCATTCGCCGTACCGGCCTGGCGCTGAAAGGCCCGCTGACCACGCCCGTCGGCGGCGGCTTCCGCTCGGTCAACGTGCGCCTGCGCGAAGCCTTCAATCTCTATGCCAATGTGCGGCCCGCCCGCACGCTGGTACCGGGACGCTTCGAGAACATCGACCTGGTGCTGGTGCGCGAGAACGTGGGCGGCTTCTACGTGGCCCACGACTATTACATCCCCGTGGGCGACGATCCGCATGCCGTGGCGGTATCCACCGGCACCAATACGCGCGACGCCTGCCGGCGCATCGCCCGCTTCGCCTTCGAGTACGCGGTCAGGAACCAGCGCAAGAAGATCACCGTGGTGCACAAGGCCAATATCCTCAAGGCACTGACCGGGATCTTCCTGGAAGCCGCGCGCGAGGTGGCGCAGGACTATGCGGGCCGCGTGGAGATGGACGACCGCATCGTCGATGCCTGCGCCATGCAGCTCGTTCTCAACCCCTGGCAGTTCGACATGCTGCTCTGTACCAACCTCTTCGGCGATATCCTGTCCGACCAGATTGCCGGCCTGGTGGGCGGGCTGGGCATGGCGCCGGGGGCCAATATCGGCGATACCGTCGCCATTTTCGAGGCCGTGCACGGCTCGGCGCCCGATATCGCCGGCAAGGGCATCGCCAATCCGATTTCGCTGATGCTGGCCGCCGGCCTGATGCTCGAACATGCGGGCCGGCAGGACCTGGCGTTGCGGCTGCGCAAGGCGATCGACCTGGCGCTCAATGAGGACCAGGTCAGGACCGGCGACCTGAAGGGCTCGGCGTCCACGCTGCAATTTGCCGACGCGGTGGTGAAGCGGCTGGGTTGACGCGCCGGCGCATGCGGGGCGCCGCGGACAGGACCAACCCGGATATTCCCGTCAAGCACTCTTGCGTACCATGGTTGCGCCGCTACCGTCACTCCCGACACAAGCCGGCGCTAACCGAGGGCTTGGCATGCAGACATCGGAACCATACTTCCACTTCCGTCTCGATTCCAACGACGACCACAAGATCGAGGTCCATCGCTGGCAGGGAGGCGCGGCGCCGCGCGCCGTGGTGCAGATCGCGCATGGCATGGGCGAGCACGCGCTGCGCTACCGGCCGCTGGCCGAAGCGCTGGTGGGCGCGGGCTACGTGGTCTATGCCAGCGAGCACCGGGGGCATGGCGCCGATGCGGCCGCCCAGGATAAGCTTGGCGACTTCGGGCCGCGTGGCTTTGCAGCACTGGCGGACGACATGGCCGTGCTCAGCCGGCACTCGCGGGCGCAGCATCCCGGCCTGCCGCTGATCCTGTTCGGCCACAGCATGGGGTCGTTCGCCACGCAGTGCTACCTGGTCGAGCACAGCGAGTTGCTCGCCGGCGCGGCGCTGTCGGGCACCACCGCGGTGGACCTGATGCTGGAGGCGGCGCGGGCGGGTTTCAAGCTCGAGGATATGAATGCCGGCGTGCCGGACAGCCGCACGCCCTTCGACTGGCTCAGCCGCGACCCGGCACAGGTGGATGCGTATATCGCCGATCCGCTGTGCGGCTTCACCGTCACGCCGGCGTCGCGTGCCTCGATGTTCGCCGAATGCGCGCGCCTGGCCGAGCCGGATACGCTGCGCGGCATCCGTCCGGGGCTGCCCATCTACCTGTTCACCGGCGACCGTGATCCGGTCAATAATCACCTGGCCTGGTTCGAGCCGCTGGTCAGCCGCTATCGCGCGGCAGGGCAGACCGATGTGTCGTCCCACGTATTCGGCGGCGCACGCCACGAGACGTTGAACGAGACCAACCGTGCGGAGGTGATTGCCATCCTCGCCGCATGGATCGGGCGGGTGGCGTCCGGTCGCTGACGGGCGTCAGGGCAGGAGGCGCGCCTCGGTCACCGCCTGCAGCGCTCCCGGTGTGATGCCTTCCGCCATTGCCTCCACCCGCAAGCCGTCGGGCGTCACGCGCATTACCGCCAGGTCGGTATAGATGCGGCATACCACGCCGCGTGCGGTCAACGGCAGCGTGCAGCGGCGCAGCAGGCGTGGGCGGCCGTCGCGCGTGGTGTGTTCCATCAGCACCCAGACCTCGCGGGCGCCAAAGGCGAGTTCCATCGCGCCGCCCACGGCCGGCGGGGTGTTGGGATCGCCCCGGGTCCAGTTGGCCAGGTCGCCGTTTTCCGCCACTTCATAGGCGCCCAGGATGGCCAGGTCCAGATGGCCGCCGCGCATCATGGCGAAGCTCAGCGCGGAATCGAAGATCGCCGCGCCGGGGCGCAGCGTCACCGGTTGCTTGCTGGCGTTGATCAGTTCCGGGTTTTCCTCGCCTGGCAGCGGGCGCGGCCCGAGATGCAGGATGCCGTTCTCGCTATGCAGGAAGACCTCCCGCTCCGGTGGGATCATGTCCCCGACCAGCGTCGGCAGGCCGATGCCCAGGTTGACATAGGATCCCGTGCGGATGTCCTGCGCCGCGCGCCGCGCGATCTGCTCCCTGTTCCATCGCATCATTGTTCGCTCCTGGCGGATTGGCCGCCGATGGTGACGAGGCGATGGACAAAGATGCCCGGCGTCACGATATGTTCGGGGTTCATGGCGCCGGCCTCGACCATCGTGTCGACCTCCGCCACCACCACGCGCGCGGCGGTCGCCATCACGGGATTGAAGTTGCGCCCGGCCAGGTGATAGTCCAGGTTGCCGAGGCGATCCGCGGTGCGCGCGCGGATCAGCGCGAAATCCGCATGCAGCGGCAGTTCCAGCACGTGCTGCACGCCGTTGATCTCGCGCGTGTCCTTGCCCTCGGCAAGAATGGTCCTGGCGGTGATGGGGCAGTAAAAGCCGCCCAGCCCGGCCCCGGCGCAGCGGATGCGCTCCACCAGCGTGCCTTGGGCCACCAGTTCCAGCTCAACTTCGCCGCGCCGGTAGGCGTCGCGAAAGGCCGTGGCCCCGGCCGTCAGCGGATAAGAGCAGACCAGCTTGCGCACGCGCCCGGCCTCGATCAGGCTCGCCACGCCCTCGCCGTCGTAGCCGGCGTTGTTGGAGATCACCGTCAGATCCCTGGCGCCATGCGCCAGCACCGCGGCGATCAGGCCACCGGGCAGGCCGGCGCTGCCGAAGCCGCCCACCATCACGGTGGCGCCGTCGCGCAGATCGGCGATGGCCTCGCCGCAGCTTGCTACCCGTTTGTTGACCAATTCCATGTCCGACATGCTCCCGATCCGCGGCCTCGCCGCCGCCAAGCCATGCATCATGCGGCGTTTGGATCGATAGGTTCAAGTACATGAGACTTAATTATTGATAAGCTAAGCTTATATTGTGACCAAAGGCCATCCCGATGAACCTGGAACTCCGACACTATCGATACTTCGCCGCGCTGGCGGAGGAACTGCACTTTGGCCGCGCGGCGGAGCGCCTCGGCATTTCGCAGCCGGCGCTGAGCCAGCAGTTCAGGTGGATCGAGCAGGAGGCGGGTGCGCCGCTGCTTTCGCGCAGCAAGCGCCGGATGGCGCTGACGGAGGTTGGCGCTGTCTTCCATGAGGAAGCGCTGGGCGTCCTGCGGCAGGTCCGGCACGCCGAACTGGCCACCGCCAGCGCGAGCCGTGGCGATCTCGGCAGCGCGTCCATTGGCTACGTGGCATCCGCCGCGCTCTCGGGTTTGCTGCCGAGGCTTGTCTATCGCTTCCGCCAGGACTATCCGGCCGTGCGGCTCGCCATGCGCGAGATGGACATGCCGGCCCAGCTTGACGCGGTTGCGCGCGGCGCGCTCGATATCGGCTTTATCCGCCCGCCGTTGCAAGCGCTGCCCGAGGGGCTGGCCTTGCTCGATATCGCCACGGAAGCGGTTGTGGTCGCGCTGCATGCCACGCATGCGCTGGCAAGCCGTGCGCGCATCGATGTGGCCATGCTGCGCGACGAGACGTTTATCTGCACGCACACCGAACACGGCACCGGCTTCTACGCCATCACCCTTGCCATCTGCGGCAATGCCGGCTTCCAGCCGCGCGTGGAGGCGTTGTCGAGCCAGATGGCCACCATCATCAGCATGGTGGCGGCCGGGTTCGGCGTGGCGCTGATCCCGGCCTCGATGCGCGCGTTCGCGCCGCCCGACGTGGTATTCAAGCCGCTGGCGCGCAACGAGGTGACGTCGCAGCTTGCCGTGGTACATCGCAAGAACGAACGCTCGCCCACGGTGCTGCGGTTGATCGAGCGGTGCAGGCAGGGAAAGGGGAAGGACCGGCAGCCGGCCTGAATCCTGAGCGGGCCGGGCGGCGGGGAGCCGCCCGGGTCGACTGCGAGGGGCCGTGCCCCTGTGCTCAGCCCTTCAACTGGTCCCGGACCGGCAACGCGCGGATGCGCTTGCCCGTAGCCGCGAAGATCGCATTGCACAGCGCGGGTGCAATGGTCGGCACGGCCGGTTCGCCGACGCCGCCGAGCGGTGCGTCGAACTTGCCCGGCACCAGGTGCACGTGGATCTGGCGCGGCGCCGACGGCGCGCGCATTACCTCGTACTGGTGGAAGTTGTCCTGCTGGGCGCGTCCGTCCTTGAAGGTGATCTCGCCCGTGGTGGCCAGGCTGATGCCCATGATGCAGGCGCCTTCCACCTGCGAGCGGATGCGGTCCGGGTTGACCTGCGCGCCGCAGTCCACCGCCATGTCGATGCGGGGGATGCTGATGCCGCCATCGTCGCCGACCACTACCTCGATCACCGCCGCCACGTAGGTCACGAAGCTGTAGCAGACTGCCAGTCCCAGCCCGTGTCCCTTCGGCAGCTTCCTGCCCCACCCGGCTTCGCGCGTGGCCAGTTCGATCACGCCGCGCAGGCGGCCGGTATCGAGCGGATACTGCTGCGGCGATTCGCCGTAGTTCCAGGCGTCGGACAACTGAATCGGGTCGATGCGGCGGTCCGGGCCCAGCAGCGCCAGCAGATAGTCGCGATGATCGCGCCCCGCAGCCGTGGCCAGCTCCGCCGCGAACGACTGGACCGCGAACGCGTGGGGGATATTGGACACCGAGCGGAACCAGCCGATGCGGGTGTGCGCTTCCACCTCCGGATTCTCCACACGCACGTTGGGGATGTCGAACGGCATGTTCACCGCGGACATGCCGAGCTCGAACGCGGCTTCGTTCTTTGCGCCGGCCACGAAGGTGGACGTGATGGTGGATGCGGCGGTGCGGTGCAGCCAGGCCTGCGCGCGGCCGTCGGCGCCGAGCATCGCCTCCATGTGCTCAACCGAAACGGTGTGGAAGTAATCGTGATGCAGGTCGTCGTCGCGCGTCCAGGTCACCTTGACCGGCTTGCCGCCCATGGCCTTTGACAGCAGCGCGGCCTCGGCGGCGAAGTCCGGCTTGGACTTGCGGCCAAAGCCGCCGCCCAGCAGCGTCACGTGCACCGTGACGTCCTCGGGCTTCAGGCCCAGATGCCCTGCCACCGTCTCACGCGTGGCCTGCGGCGCCTGCACCGATGCCCAGACCTCGCACTTGCCGCCGGCGGCGCGCGCGGTGGCAACCGGCGGCTCCATGGTGGCGTGCGCGATATGCGGCAGGTAATACTGCGCCGTGACCCGCTTGCCGGGACCGGCCAGGGCGGCCATGGTGTCGCCCTGGTTCCGCACCACCTTGCCGGGCTGGCTCGCGGCCTTCTCCATCGCCGCCCGGAACGCGCCGGACTCGTAGCTGGCATTGGGACCATCGTCCCAGCGCAGCTTCAGCGCCTCGCGGCCCTTGATGGCCGACCAGGTATTGCTGGCGATCACCGCCACGCCGCCCAGCGGATGGAACATTGCGGGCGCGGGGCTGCCGGCCAGTTCGACCACCTTGATCACGCCGGGCACTTTCATGGCCTGCGTGGCGTCGACGCTGGCCAGCTTGCCGCCAAACACCGGCGGGCGCGCGATCACGGCGTAGAGCATGCCGTCCAGCCGCACGTCGATGCCGTACTGCGCGCGGCCCGTGGCGATGGCGCGGCCATCGATATTGCGCGTGCTGTTCTTGCCGATATAGCGGAACTGGGCGGGATCCTTCAGCTTCAGGCTGGCGGGCGCGGGTACCGGCAGGCGCGAGGCGTCCTTCGCCAGCGCGCCATAGCCGAGACTCTTGCCGCTGGGCACGTGGACCACGGCATGGTTGCGGGCCTGCACTTCGCTTACCGGCACGCCCCAGCGCGCGGCGGCTGCGGCCTCCAGCATCGTCCGGGCGCTAGCGCCGACGCGCCGCATGGGCTCGAAGAAATGCCGCACGCTGCGCGAGCCGTCGGTGTTCTGGTTGCCGTAGCGGATCTCGTCGCCCGGGGCCTGCACCACGAGCACCTGCGCCCAGTCAGCCTCGAGTTCGTCGGCCACCACCATCGGCAGGCTGGTGCGCACGCCCTGTCCCATCTCCGAACGGTGGCAGACGATGCTCACCTTGCCATCCTCCCCAATGGAGAGGAAGACCAGCGGGCTGTCCACCGCGCCGCCGGGCATGCCGTCGCGGCCGTATTTTTTGGGTTCGTCTGCGGCCAGCACGATGCCGTCCAGGCCCACGGTGAGCGTCAGCCCGGCAACGGCGCCCATGCCCTTGAGCCAGCGGCGGCGCCCGGCGGATTGCAGGTTGCCGGCGTGGTCCGGCTGGGCCTGAGCCACGGCGAGAACGTTTGGTTCGCTCATTTTGCGCTCCTCTTGCCTGCCGGCTGGACCGCCGGCTTCGCGGCCACGTTCGATCTGGCGACGTGCTGGATGGCGGCGCGGATGCGCGTATAGGTGCCGCAGCGGCAGATGTTGCCGCTCATGGCGCCGTCGATGTCTTCCTCGCTCGGGTGCGGGTTCGCGTGCAGCAGCGCAGTGGCCGACATCAACTGGCCGGCCTGGCAGTAGCCGCACTGCGGCACGCCGAATTCCTCCCAGGCTGCCTGCAAGGCCTGCCCGATCTTGTCGGCCGACAAGCCTTCGATGGTGGTGATCTTCTTGCCTGCGACGGCCGAGATTGGCGTCACGCACGAGCGGATCGGCTGTCCATCCATATGCATGGTGCAGGCGCCGCACAGCGCCATGCCGCAGCCGAACTTGGTGCCGGTCAGGCCGATGTGATCGCGCACGGCCCACAGCAGCGGAGCATCGTCGGGCAGGTCGATCTTTTGCGGCACACCGTTGATCGTGATTGTTCTCATGTATTTTCTTGCGGGGAAGGTGCAACGGGGAAGAGGGCTGGCGTGCGGGCCAGTGCCTGCGCATTCCTGCGCTGCCGCGTGTGTGAGGGCGGGGGGAGTGGTTCGTGTGGTGGGACTGGACCGCCCGGCCGGGCGCCGTACTGCTGCGGCAGCGTTGCGCAACGCGCATTGTCATCCCGGCCGTTGATTCACGGAATGGCGGAGTCGGGATTTCTTAATTCCAGAAAATGGAATTGTGGTGGTGGGGGGGCGAAGCGGGG
>NZ_JFJV02000150.1:0-673 GCF_000611145.1 Cupriavidus sp. SK-3
ATACACGTCGCTCTCACGGTCGCCCATGCAGACAAACCGGGTTTCTGCACAACGCGTGCGGAGTGCAGCAAGATGCCTGATACCTTCGATCCATTTGATGCTTTCTTTCTCTGCGATCGGCCGCACTTTGCATCGACGCGCCTTGCCGGCCTCCTCTTGCGCTCGCACCCAGGTCTTCATACCGAGCACACCCAATGGCAGGCCCTCAGGCGTGACGGCCAGCAGACTGTGCATCATGAAGCCGCGCTTATTGCCGCCGGTGCCATAACCCAGCCCCTCGGTCGCGTGCAGATGCGAGAGGTTGAACTCGGTCGTGTCCTGCACAGCCAGCACCACCGGTACCTGCCTCATGCGATCCAGCGTTTGCGCAATGTGCGGCGCCAGAATGCCGTCGGTATCGACCTGTGTATTGTCGAAGAAGCGATACGCGGCCTTCAGTTCGGCCGACTTGAGCGACTGGGGAAACGACCCCTGCGGACTGCAGGAAAGCCGGCGCGCCAACGCCACCAAACGCCGCGCCAGACGGGCATCGCCGAGATTCGCTTCGCCGAACTCAACGCTTGCCCAGTCGTCCGTGTCGTTCTCGTCGATCAATCTCGATTGCCGCTGCAAAGAGGATGACCGAAGTTAACATCGGCTCCATCTGTTTACAAGCGAAAATTCGCACCTTCAC
>NZ_JFJV02000151.1:0-671 GCF_000611145.1 Cupriavidus sp. SK-3
GGTCGTGAAGGCGAGCGTCAGGGTATTGTTCAGTCCGCGATCGCCGCCGGCGGCCGGGACATCGACGCTCGCCACCGCACCACGCAAGGCCTCGTTTCGTCTGCTGGCTGAGCCGTCCATCACCTTGCCCAACGACTGCTTCATTTTCGCCAGCAGCGACGTTGACGGGATCCGGCTTTTCACTCGCACCACAACCTCGAACTTGACGGATTTCCCCTTAGGAACCATGCGCAAGTGCTGCGCCGCGCTGGCCGGAATGCCGCGCTTTGCGCAGGCACGCTCCACTTGCCCGCCGACTCGGTAGGCGTTCCACGCCTCCATTTGCTCGGCTGTCAGCGACAGGGATTCCTCAAAGTTGACCGGGATTTTTCGATCACCGAGACCGATCAGCGTTGGCCCGATCTGCGTCAGCGGCAGTTCCAGGACGAAGTGATCGCGTTTGGCCAGGTAGTTGGGCGGCTTCGGTGCCCCCGTCATGGCAGCGGCGCCAGGCCCCTTGGCCTCATAGACCTTCTTCGCCTCGAAGTATCCGGACCACCCATCCTTATAGCGGGCCACGACAAGTTGGGCGGCTTTGGCCGGCAGGCGGCGATAGACCACGTTGCCATGCTGATCGGGCCAGAGCTTGGCGACGTTGTCCAGCACCGTCAGGTCGATGACAGTGCGATAGA
>NZ_JFJV02000152.1:0-2244 GCF_000611145.1 Cupriavidus sp. SK-3
GCATGATCGAAGACATGCGGATGCGCAAGCTTGCGGACAAGACCCAGACCCAATACATCCACGCCGTGTGCCAGTTCGCGGTCTTTCTCGGCCGCTCTCCCGACACGGCCAGCACCGAGGACCTACGGCGCTATCAACTTCATCTGGTCGATCACGGCATCTCCCCGGTTTCGCTCAATGCCGCGATCACCGGATTGAAGTTCTTCTTTGAAGTGACGCTCGGCGATGCCCAACGCATGGCCAAGATGCGCCCGGTACGAGTACCACACACCCTGCCCGTGGTACTCAGTCCCGACGAAGTCGCCCGCGTGCTGGCGGCCGCTGGGAACCTGAAGCACCAGACCGCGCTCGCGGTCGCCTACGGCGCCGGCCTGCGCGCCAGCGAAGTGGTGGCGTTGAAGGTGACCGATATCGACAGTGAACGCATGACCCTGCGCATCGAACAGGGCAAGGGCCGCAAGGACCGCTACGCCATGCTCTCGCCCGTGCTGCTCGAACGCCTGCGCGTCTGGTGGCGTGTCGCGCATGCCCAGGGCAAGATGCTCGACGGTGGCTGGTTGTTCCCGGGCCTCAACCCCATCGAGCCGCTCAGCCCCCGGCAACTCAATCGCGCCATCCATGCCGCCGCCCAGGATGCACAGATTGATAAGCGCGTGTCCATGCATACGCTGCGGCACAGCTTCGCCACCCACCTGCTCGAACAGAAGGTCGATATTCGCGTCATTCAGGTACTGCTCGGACACAAGAAGCTGGAGACCACAGCGCTCTATGCCCAGGTCGCCACGGATCTGCTGCGCGAGGTCGTCAGCCCGCTGGAGAACCTCCGCTCCACCTAGGCTTTGGGCCACCGAGCTCTCTCGTGCTCGAGGTCGCGGACATCTTCCGCCTCCACGGGCCGGCCTGGCGCCAGACTGCACACCTGAGCCTGGGGCAGTTGCAGGTCATGTCGGCCATCGAACAGTGCCGCACCGGGGCACTGGGAGGGCATGTGCTGCGCTGTTCCGGCTGCGCCAAGCTCGAGGTGTCCTATAACTCCTGCCGCAACCGGCATTGCCCCAAGTGTCAAGCCAGCGCGGCACGTCGCTGGCTGGAAGCGCGCAGTGAGGATCTGCTCCCCGTGGAGTACTACCACGTCGTGTTCACGCTGCCCGCGCCCATCAGCGCCATCGCCTGGTACAACAAGGCGGTGATCTATGGTCTGTTGTTCGATGTCGCCGCCGACACCCTGCGGACCATCGCCGCCGACCCGAAGCACCTCGGCGCGCAGATTGGCGCCACCCTGGTGCTGCACACCTGGGGATCCGCACTCACGCATCATCCGCACGTGCACGGCATCGTCCCCGGCGGCGGCCTGTCACTGGACGGCGAACGGTGGGTGGCTTGCCGCCCCGGCTTCTTCCTGCCGGTGCGCGTGCTCTCCCGCCTGTTCCGACGCCGCTTTCTCGAGGCCCTCCAGGCCGCGCATGGTCAGGGTCAGTTGCAATTCTTCGGCGACTACGCCGCGCTCGCCGATCCCGCTGCCTTTGCGCAGTGGATCGCGCCGCTACGCACCTCCGAATGGGTCGTGTATGCCAAGCGACCGTTCGCCGGACCCGAGGCGGTACTGGCCTACCTGTCGCGCTATACCCACCGCGTGGCGATCTCCAACCAGCGCCTGCTCGCCCTGGACGAGCGTGGCGTGACCTTCCGCTGGAAGGATTACCGGGCCAAGGGCCGCACCCGCTACAAGACCATGACGCTGGATGCCGGTGAGTTCATGCGGCGCTTCCTGTTGCACGTGCTGCCGGGCGGCTTCCATCGCATCCGGCACTATGGTCTGCTTGCCAACCCGGTGCGCCGCGCGAACCTGGCCAGGGCGCGTGAGCTGTTGGATGTCGCGTCCGCAGTCACCAATGCACCTGACGACACCGAGCTCGCGATGCCCACACCCTTCGTCTGCCGGCACTGTGGCGCGCCGATGCTCATCATCGAGATCATCCCGCGTAGTGTCTGCATCCGCGGACCGCCACCGCAGCGAGTCCTCGCATGAGCCCACATATCTTGCGCATCCAAGTCAACCGTCGGCTCTCCGGACACCGGAGCCGCAAGCGGACAGTCGTGCTCGCTGTCTCAGGCCGCCTCATTGCACGCTCGCAGCGTCCAAATGGTCCTGAGTTGCCGCGACCTCCCGCCATGCCGGGATCCCCCTCACGCCACGCTTCCTCCGACATCCCCTGGCTCTGCTGATCGAGCAAACGCTTCAAT
>NZ_JFJV02000153.1:0-65 GCF_000611145.1 Cupriavidus sp. SK-3
CGTTGTGGGCCCACGAGGGCCACGCCAATACAGCCATTGCGCGGGAACTGGGTGTATCGGTGCAA
>NZ_JFJV02000153.1:218-457 GCF_000611145.1 Cupriavidus sp. SK-3
TGAGGGGCGGGTCACGCCCACGCTTGATGAGATTGTGACGCGCGCCGTGGAGCGTGGCGTTGTCGAGCAGATCAGCCGCAGCCAGGTGCAGCGCATTTTGCAGGCCGGCGACGTGCGTCCGCACCGGGTCCAGCAATGGCTACATAGCCCAGACCCCGCCTTTCGCGAGAAGGTCAACGGCATTTGCAAGCTGTACCGGAAGGCGCCGCGAAACGCGGTGGTGCTCAGTATCGACGAGA
>NZ_JFJV02000153.1:578-1058 GCF_000611145.1 Cupriavidus sp. SK-3
AGACGTGCATACCGGACAGGTGCTGGCAGAATGCCGCGACCGGCGCACCCAGGACGATTTGGTCGCTTTCATGGAGCGCGTGGCAAGCGCGTACCCGGGCAAACAGGTGCACGTCGTCTGGGACAACCTGAACACACATTGCGCCCAGGCCGTCTGGCAGGCGTTTAACGCGCGGCACGATGAGCGGTTTCACTTCCACTTCACGCCGTTGCACGCGAGTTGGGTCAATCAGATCGAACTCTGGTTTGCCCGCTACACGCGCCGGGTACTGCGCCATGCGAGTCACACCAGCATCGCGCACCTGCGCGAGCGCACAGAGCAGTTTATCCGCGCGCACAATCAGGCGGCACGCCCGTTCAAATGGAGCTTCCGGGGCTATCCGCTGCAAACCGGCGCATCGTAATCGAGAATCAACATGCCAGCCTTACCCACCAAACATTACGCTGCCAAATTGCAGCAGCAACTGCGCAGCCTGCTCGG
>NZ_JFJV02000153.1:1202-30352 GCF_000611145.1 Cupriavidus sp. SK-3
TCGCTCGACGAGATGGTCGAGGTGGTCGTCACGCTACTGCACCTATATCTGCAGCCCGATAATTATTAAAGCCATTTACGGGATGTTGTACTAGGCGCTCGCTGGCGCGGCCCAATGCCGTGAGCGCTTCACCGAAGGGGAGATCTTGAGCGATGATCAGCACATGGATGTCGCTGCCCGCGTGGTCGGAAGCCTTCGCCACCGATCCAAAAACGAACGCCAGTGCGACCCGGGACCACTGAGGCTGCAATGCGTCTCGCAGGATCTCGCCGCCCCTAGAGTCTTGCTGATGATACTTTGCGATTCCTCAAAGATCGCGGCTTGCCGGTTGGCTTGGTAGTGCCGCTGATTGCCGACCCAATGGGAGGTAATCAGGCCCGCACTTTCCAACTTGGTGAGCTCCCGGTGGACGGCGCCGACCCCGGCTTGGGCGAGTGCGACAATCTCGTTGGCATAGAACGAGCGTTCGGGTGCCCCAAACAACACGGCCATCACCCGTTGTTGGGACTTGGTAAATAGTGCATCGGCAAAGGACGATCCCATAGAGGGAGTGATATATCCCAAATTGGGTTTTATTCATCCCAATATTGAAAAGTGGGCAGGCGGACGGCACCTCGAAACGCACGGCGTTGAGGGTGAAGGTGCCATCGGAGCGGCGCTGGCGGTGGTGTTCCTGGAACCGGAAGGCCCGGTGCAACGCCAGCGCCTCAGGGCAAGTCCGCGACACGTCGGCGCAAGACAGGTAGCGCTCGAGCGGTGCCGCGCCAAGCTCGGAATGCGGTTTGCGATGGCATTCCTGCTCGACCCAAGCCTGGGTGGCCAGACGCAGCCTATCCAGCATCAGGTCAGGGTCACCTTCGAGCATGGATGTGGCGGATTTTTTTACGAATTGCGGCCAGTCCTCTTAGTCGTGTTGCGGCGAGGACGCGCTAGGCATCCCCGCTGCGCAGTTGTAGTGACACAATGCACGGCGGCGTGCACCCAACGTGCCGATTCTCGGCGCGCAGCAGGTAGCGCCCGATGCCAGGACCGCGCCTCACTGGATTGGTGGCACGGCGCCGAGCTTTTCAGCCAACATCCGCTCATACACGCCAAAGTGCATATCCACCTCCGTTTGACTGACCACGACGACGTCTATGTTGACCTGCTCGGGCGCTAAGCCGAACATTGTGGCCAATGCCACTTCCAGGTGGGGCGCCGCCTCCCTGTCTTTCGCGAAGGTCGTGCCGACACTGATCACATAGGCCTTCTCGCCTTCTGCGGTGACCTCCACCAAGCGGGCCCCCGCGCTCAGGTTGTTCTCAATGGCCATTTTGGCCAGCTCCGCCACACTCCGCGTTCGCTCGGTAGGGAAGCCGCGCGCGCACTTGAGCTGTACCCGATGCTTGCCCAGCGTCAGCCACTCAGAATCGAACTCCATGGAAATCTCCATCCGACAGTACATTGCCGCCAAAATAGCGGCGGGTCCAGCGATCTCAAGAACGCAACGTCGCGCCTTGCTTCGCCGCTGCAATGAGCCCCATTGGAAGCCCGTAGCGTGCAGCCCCAAGCACCGCGCGCCAAAGGGGCTGCGCCCGCCTCTGGCGTTCCGCGTCAGCCGCCCCCTTCCACGGCCGCCAGGATTGCGCGCCTGCGTGGAGCACGCTTCGCGCAAATACATACGATGCCTCGGGATTGCAGACATCAGCTCACTTCACTTCGATTGTCCTTACGGCAGACCGCGACGACCCGGTCTTGGGGAGGCGTAGTGTCAACAGTCCTTTTTCGAATTTCGCATCAACGTGATCCACGTCGACACCATCCGGCAGAGGAATACTGCGCATGAATGCGCCGTAAGCTCGCTCCAGGCGGTAGCAGCCGTTTTCTTCGCTCCGAATGTCCTGCTTCTTCTCGCCCCGTAACACCAGCGCGCCATCCTCGATGGTGGTCTGGAGGTCTTCGCGGTCCATGCCCGGCAACTCAGCTGTGATTCTCAGGGCAGTGCCATCGTCGACCACATCGATCCGAGGTTGGAAGCGAGACGAACTAAAGTCGCCGAACCATCGATCCAAACCACCGAAGCCCGCGAACGGTTCGTGCAGGAATTCTCCCATCGCTCGCCAGGGATCGCTAGAAAACAGTCGCGCAACGTCAGGCCAGTCGGGCGCGCCGTGCCTCGGCGCGGGCACGTTGGACGCATCCCCCGTCGGTTGCTTGTCACTTGTCGTCTTCCGCAGGAACTTGAAGGGGTTCCATTTTCCCAGTTCCGTTTTCATCTTACCCTCCTGCCGAATGCTCATTTGATGGGTACGAATGACCGCCGGCAACGACCGGTCGCGCCCGGCCACCGGCGACGCCGCAAGACCCAATCCTGGTGGTGGGGCCGCCGATACGGTCATCCGCGTCTTCTAAGGGCCGACGGTGGCGCCCACCCGGACGCCACCCTGCCGTTTCTGCCCCGTGAATGGCACAACAGAACTCACCCGACGCTAACCGCGATGCGACGTGGCCGCGCCTCGTCTCGGCGCGGGATCGTCAGCTTCAACACGCCATCCTGCAAGTGCGCGTCTATCTTCGACGTATCGAACTCGGGACTCAGGGCGAACGCGCGGGCGAAGTGCGGCTCGCGAATTTCCGCGTGTTGCACCCGCAGGTTGGCCGGGGTCGGCACCACGGCTTCTGCCTCGATGTTCAGGGTGCCATCATGGACACTCACATTAAGTCTGTCCTTGGTGACCCCCGGCAGATCCGCCCAAAGGGTGACGCCGTTGCTGTCCTCGAAGATGTCAACAGCGGGAAGCAGCGTGATCTTGCGCGTTGGCCTCTCTTCCTGGCGTTGCGCCATCGTGCCTTGGCCGCGCTCAACCACTTGGGTAGTGTCGTTCATGGCTTTCTCCTGGCGTTACTGGACCGTGATTGGCCGGGGCTTTGAGGCTTCGCGCTTGCCAACACTGATAGACAAGCAGCCGTTGGCATAGCGCGCCTGGACTTTGTCGGGGTCGGCGCTCTGCGGCAACTCGACCACACGTCGGAACGCGCCGGTGAATCGCTCTTGCGCATACAGCCGGACCTCGGGATCGTCCGCAGCTTGCGCCGCTGCGCGCTCGCCGCTGATGGTCAGCAAGCCCTTGTCGATCGACACCTCGAACTGGTCTGGCTTGAGCCCGGGTGCGAACGCGACAATCTCGATGGAATCGTCCGTGGCACCGATATTGAGCGGGGGAAATGCCCCGAAGCGGCCGGAGCGGATGCTGGACGGGAAGCCGCCGAACAAACTCGCCATCTGCTTTTGCATGCGGTCGAGTTCGCTGAAGAGGTCGGTTCCAAAGAAAAGATCGCTCATGGTCGTATCCTCCTTCGACGCAGCAAGGAGGCGAAGGGGCAACGCGCTCCCATCCACCTGCCAAGCCGCTGGCAAACAAACAGAAACACGCAGCGCGCAATGGTCGCGACTGCCTGAGCAAAAATAAAATAGTAATTGGCTACCCAAATTTCAAGGGGAGCAAGCCTGCGCCGTTCCGCGAAAGGACGCGGGGCGATTCGTGCTGCCCAGGTCACATTTTGGCACATTCGCTTGCATTGCAACCGCGGGGGCTCCCGTTGCAGCGCCACATCTATGTGCCGCATGAAGCGTATTTGTCACGCGTTGGGGTAAGTGCCGTGCCGGAGACGCTTGCTTTCGCAATCACATCTGAGTAGTTTCGACACTTGAACGGCAGTTCACGGTTGTTCGTCTTCCTGATTCATACCTGACGCCTTCACGACGCCTTTTCCATGACGCTCACGACCAGGGCTTTTGACCCAAGCCGCTCATGGTGGTTTGCCACCCGCTCCTGCAAGCCGATGGCGAGGGGCCATACCCTCATCTCCTACGCCGCTTCCTGCGGCACACTGATGTCCCAGTTCCACACCTGATTGGGGCCGGTGGCGCAATGGCTGGTCACCACCCGCGCCGCGGGCTTGCGCGCTCGACCGCGGTGATGCTGCTGCGACGCACGACGCAAGACACGATAAAAGCTGGACTCCGAGGCCACGTATTGCCCGCGGACATAGTCCAGTATAAGAAAAAAAGACCGCCTGCCCCAAGGTCAAGAGAGCCACGGAGGTAGACATGGGCGGGCGGGTGCAAAAATTGCCGCCGCTTACGCAGCGCCCAACATCGGAAGCAACGAATTCAGGCCAAGCTGTTACTTAGCGAATCGCCGTCTGGAAGACGCTTTAATGCAAGTGGATTGGAATCAAGGTAAATGTGGCAGGAGCATGCCCTTGCAATTCAATATGACTCGGGCACCAGTTGTCCGGCGGGCTGCGCGGCGGTCTCGTGTCGATCGCGCTGTGCATCGGCCGCGTTGCCTGGCCGAATCCTGAACCAGATCGAGTACATGGCCGGCAGGAACACCAGGGTCAAAATCGTCCCAGCAAATGTCCCGCCGATGAGCGTGTAAGCGAGTGCGCCCCAGAACACCGAATGGGTCAGCGGAATGAAGGCCAGGATGGCCGCCAACGCGGTGAGAATCACTGGCCGCGCACGCTGGACAGTGGCTTCTACAACGGCCCTGAACGGATCCAATCCTTCGTCTTTGTTGTGCTGAATCTGCCCGATCAGGATCAGCGTGTTGCGCATCAAGATGCCCGACAACGCAATCAGGCCGACCAGCGCGTTGATGCCGAACGGCTGCCCGAACAGAATCAGCGTTGGCACCACACCAATCAGTCCGAGGGGGCTGGTCAGGAACACCATGACCATCGCCGGGATGGACCGCACCTGGAAAATGAGAATCAGCAGGGTAACTGCCAGCATGATCGGGAAGAGCGGCAGCATGGCCTTCGTCGCCTTGCCCGATTCTTCGACGGAGCCCGCTTGTTCAATGCGGTATCCGCTGGGCAGTTTCTCGATGATCGGCTGAAGCTGCTTGCTGATGGCTGTCGACACGTCGGGCGGTTGCAAGCCATCGGCAATATCGCCGCGGACTGTGATGGTCGGCATGCGATCGCGCCGGCGGATGATGGGCTCTTCCATGCGCACATCGATCTTGCCCACCTGCGAGAGCGGAATGCGCTGCCCGTTGGCGCCAGCCAGCGTGAAGTCGCCAATCTTGGCCGGATCCAGTCGGATATCGCCGGCCGAGCGCGCGGTCACCTGGACGGTGCGGATGTCCTCGCGCACCGCCGTCACCGGAATGCCGTTGAGCAGGAACTGCAATTGTTGCGCGACGGCGCTGGAGGTCAGCCCAACGGCCTGCAAGCGATCCTGCTGCAAGGTGAAGTGCAGCGTGGGCACGCGCATCCCCCAGTCAGTGTTGACCGTGCGCATCATCGGGCTGGCGTCCATCACCTGCCGGACATCGGCCGCGATGCGGCGCAATGTCTGCGCATCCGGGCCGGTCACGCGGTAAGCGACCGGGAACGGCGAATACGGGCCGAACACCAGTTGCGTGACACGCACGCGCGCCTCGAGGGCAAGACCGTCGGCAATGGCCTGGCGCAGGCGCTGCTTCAACGTGTCGCGCTCTTCCTGGCTGTCAGTGCGGATCACGATCTTGGCGAACGACGGATCCGGCAGTTCCGGCCCCATCGCGAAATAGAAGCGCGGCGCACCCTGGCCAACATATGCCGTCACGATCCTGGCTTCCTTCTGTTTGGCGAGCCACGCTTCCAGCTTTGCAGTGGCCGCGCTGGTCTGGTTGATCGACGTGCCATACGGCATCTGCACCTCGACCAGCACTTCAGGTCGATCCGAAATCGGGAAGAACTGTTTCTTAACCACGGCCATGCCCGCGATGGCCAAGGCGAAAAGGCCCACCACCGAACCCGCGACCAACCATTTGCGCGCAATCACACGCCCGAGGAGTGCACGGAAGCGGTTGTAGCGCGGGGTGTCGTAAATCGCATCGTGGCCGCCTTCGACCTTCTTGAAGTCGGGCAGCATCTTCACACCCAGGTAAGGCGTGAACACCACCGCGACCACCCAGGACGCAATCAGCGCAATGCCCACGATCCAGAACATGTTGCTGGTGTATTCACCCGCGGTGGATCGCGCAAAGCCATTGGGCATGAAGCCGACGGCGGTCACCAGCGTGCCCGACAGCATGGGCGCCGCAGTGTGGCTCCACGCATAAGCCGAAGCGGCGACGCGGCTGTAGCCCTCTTCCATCTTCACCACCATCATTTCGATGGCGATGATGGCGTCATCCACCAGCAAGCCCAGCGCCAGAATCAAAGATCCAAGCGTGATGCGGTCGAAGTTCTTGCCTGTCGCGACCATCACCACGAAGACCACCGCCAGTGTCAACGGCACGGCCGCGGCCACCACCAGGCCCGCGCGCCAGCCCATGCTGACGAAGCTCACCAGCATGACCACCAGCAGCGCTGCGAAGAACTTGAGCATGAACTCATCGACGGCAGCGCTGATGTTGACCGACTGGTCCGTCACCTTGGTCAGGCTCATGCCGAGCGGCATGTCAGCGTTGACGGCACTGACCTCCTTATCCAGCGCCTTGCCAAGGTCCAACCCGTTCCAGCCTTCACGCATGACGATGCCCAGCAGCAGGGCAGGCTGCCCACCATTGCGCACCATGAACGTGGCCGGATCTTCATAGCCGCGCTTGACAGAGGCAATATCCGACAGCTTCAACGTCCGGCCTTGCGATACAACTGGCGTATCGCGAATCTTCTGCAACTCGTCGAACGCACCATCCAGGCGGATGAAGACCTGCGGCCCTTTCGTTTCTACCGAGCCGGCTGCCGTCAGGGCATTCTGGCTGTTGAGCGCGGCAAACACCTCTTGCGGACTCACGCCCAGCGTCGCCAGCCGGTCATGTGAAAACTCGACGTAGATGCGCTCCGACTGCTCGCCGATGATGTTGACCTTCTTGACGCCGGCCACGTGCAGCAACCGCTGGCGCAGTGTCTCCGCGTCGCGCACGAGCACGCGTTGCGGCTCGCCCTGCGCCTTGAGTGCAAACAGCGCAAAAATCACGTCCGCATATTCGTCATTGACCATCGGCCCGATCACGCCGGGCGGAAGGTTGGCTACCTCGTCGCCGACTTTCTTGCGCGCTTGATAGAACTCCTCCTGGACTTCCGCCGGTGGCGTGCTGTCGAGCAGGGTCAACGTGGTGAATGCCAGGCCCGGCCGGGTGTACGTTTCCGTTCGGTCATACCAGCGCAGTTCCTGCATGCGCTTCTCGATCTTTTCGGCCACTTGGTCCTGCATTTCCTGCGCGGTGGCGCCGGGCCACGCGGTGATGATGGTCATCACCTTGACAGTAAACGCCGGATCTTCGGCACGGCCCAGCTTGAAGAAGGAAATGAGCCCCGCCAGAGAGATCAAGCAAATGAGGAACAGAGTGACGGCGCGCTCGCGCACGGCGAGCGCCGATAGGTTAAAACGACCTTGGCTCACAAGCGCACCCCCGCGACGGCAGTACTGGCACCCTGACCTGCCACACGGACTTGCTGGCCCTCACGCAGCAGTTGTGCGCCAAGCGCGACGATCCGTTCCCCTTGCTTGAATTGGCCCGCAACCCGAGCGCCTTCGTCGCCGAGGCGCACGATGGTGACGGATCGCCACGACACCTTGGCCGGATCCCCCTGGATGACCCACACGCCGGGGCCTTTGCCGGCATCGAACACGGCGCCCAGCGGCACCTGCAGATCACCTTGCGCGGTGGCAAGCCTATCGGGAATCTGGATCGTTACCGTGGCGCCCAGCGGCGCATTGGCCAGTTCCCCATCCAGCACATAGCGCGCTTCGAAGGTACGGGTGAGCCGATCGGCAGCATCTGAAAGTTGTCGCAGCTTGGCAGGTACGCCCGCGCTTTCCCCACCGAAAAGCGTGGCCTGCGCGACAGCGCCGATCGCCGGCCGCAACGTTTCCGGCAACTGGACAACCGCTTCACGGCGGCCAGCGTGGGCCAGGCGCACGACAGCCTGCCCCGCGTTGACGACCTGACCGGGCTCGGCCAGCGTTTCCATGACGACGCCGTCGCCATCGGCAATGAGCTCTGCGTAGCGGCTGGCGTTACGCGCGACGTCAGCCTGCGCTTCCGCCGCGTTCAGCTGAGCTTTGGCGGCGTCTGCCGCTGCCTTGGCTTGGTCATAGGCCGAAGCCGAAATCGCGCCCGTTCCGCGCAGATCACGGTAGCGGGCTTCGTCTTCCGCCGTCTGTTGCGCGCGTGCCCGCGCAGCGCTCACAGCTTCTTGCTGTGCATGCGCGGCGAGTTTCAGATCGACCGGGTCGATACGCATGAGCGGCTGCCCGCGCTTGACGGTTTGCCCCGCATCCACAAGCCGCTCCAGCACCTTGCCCGGCACGCGGAACCCGAGGTCACTCTGCACCCGGGCAGCGACGACCCCCGTGAATGAACGCGACGCGGAAGCGACTGGCTGGACGAATGCGGCACGTACCAAGGGTGCCTCGGTACGCGGATCGGCAGGGGCCTTTTCGCCGCAAGCGCTCAATGCGAGCGGCAACGCACAAATAACGGTAGAGGTAACAAAGCGGCGCGAAAACATGAAAGCCCCATCGACAAGATGATCTGAGCTTCCATTCTGGTTCTTGTGACCATTTTAGTCAATGGTCACAAGAAAAATCTGCGCGTCAAGGGGAAAGACTTCGAAGCACAAGGCTGGAGAGCAGCCCGGGCGCACTTTCCGTGTAGTCAAAGCTGTGCTGCAAAAGCAACGGATTCATGTACGGGCGCATGACCAGGTAGATGGCCGTCGTGGCCTCGTCCAACGGCGTCTTGCGCTCGAAGTCTCCGCTCTCCCGGCCTTCCTGCAGCACATCGCGCAGCACCTTCTGGATGCGCTCTTCGTAGGCGATTACCGCTTGCCAGCGCTCAGTCGCTGCCGAGGCGGCGATCTCGTACAGCTTGCGGTCGTGGGAAAACAACCGGAGGCTGGCCTCCGTCAAGACTTTGAACATGCGCCGGAGTTTCTCCGGCGGGGAGTCGGCCTCGGCTAGGGCGGCACTCACGTCGGCCTCAATCTCGCGCAGGCAGTTGGCGCAAATCATCTCGCCAATGGCCTGCTTGGACTCGAAGAACTTGTAGATATAGGCCTTGGAAAAACCAATGGCCTTGGCCAGATCGGAAACGGCGGTCTTCTCGTAGCCGTAGCGGCTGAAGTGCTCGGTGGCGGCAGCGACGATCTGGTTTCGCACGTCATGGTCCGCCGGGCCGCGGGCGGAAACGGGGTAAGGGGTGGTCTTCATGGGCTCCAGCTTACGCGAGTCGCGATAGTTGAACAACTTGTGACCAATTTGTACTATAGTCACTAAAAATTCCGATGGAATAACCCATGTTGCCAAAACGCTCCCTTGCGACCCTTTTCGTTGCCAGCCTGGCAACCGGTTGTGCCGTCGGCCCGGACTATGTGAAGCCCGATGTGACGGTTCCGCAACGATTCCAGGGCCAGACGGCGGTCGAGCAGCGGACGACCAATGCCACAGCCGATCTGTCCGCGTGGTGGGCTGGCTTTGGCGATCCGCAACTTACACGGCTCGTGCAGCTTGCGCTGGAACAGAACCTGGACCTCGCTCAGGCCTTTGCTCGCGTCACGCAAGCGCGTGCGGGCCTTGGCGCTGCCAATGCCGCGTTGCTGCCCTCCGGCAATGTCATGGGCCAGGCCGCGCGCGCGTATCAGTCCGTCGAAACCCGTTTGGGCCGCGTCTTGAATTCGGAGCCCGGCTTCGACCGCTACGGCAACGCTTTTGAGGCCGATGTCAACGCAAGCTGGGAGTTGGACGTGTTCGGCGGCCTGCGCCGTGGCCGCGAGGCGGCACTTGCCGACTACCAGGCCTCCCAGGCGGGCGCGGTCGCCACGCAGCTGGCCGTGGCTGCACAGACTGCCGATATCTACATCACCATCCGCGGCTTACAGACGCGCCTGAAGGTGGCCCGCCACCAGGTACAGACACAAGAGGAATTGCTCTCCACCATCAACCTGCTGTACGCCAAGGGGCTGGCGGCCGAACTTCAAGTCAGGCAGGCCGAAGGTGCGCTCGCACAAGTTCGCGCGTCCATTCCGCAGCTTGAAGCGGGCCTGGATGCCGCGATGAACGCGCTGGACGTGATGCTTGGCTCGCTGCCGGGCACGCATCGGGCCGAACTGGCAGAAGGCGGTGACATCCCGGCCGTTCCGCAAATTGCGATCGGCGGATCGCCGGGCGAGCTGCTGAGGCGCCGGCCCGACCTCATCGTCGCCGAGCGTCGCCTGGCGGCTTCCAACGCGCGCATCGGTGTCGCCATTGCGGAGTACTACCCGAAGTTCTCGCTCAGCGGCCTGCTCGGCAGCGCAACTACACTGGGCGCCGGCAGTCTGTTCAGCGGCGGAGCCAGTCAATTCGCCGGCGCGCTCGGCCTGCGCTGGCGCCTGTTCGACTTCGGCCGTATCAACGCGCAAATCGATCAGGCCAAGGGGCAAGAGGCGGAGATGCTTGCCGCGTACCGGCTCGCCGTGCTGCGCGCCACGGAAGACGTGGAAGACGCCTTCTCGGCTCTGGTCAAGCGCGAGGAGCAAGCGGCCGTGCTCACTCAAGGCGTGGATTCGCTCGGTCGCGCGCGAAATGCTTCGTTTGCTGCGTATCAAAAAGGCGTCGTCAGCCTGATTGAAGTCCTGCAAGCCGACGAAAGCCTGCTGCGTGCGTCGGACGCGCGCGCCCAGGCGCAAACGGAATCGGCGCGCGCCGCCGTCGCGGCATTCAGGGCGCTGGGCGGTGGCTGGCAGCCCGACGAATCGACCGCCGTTGCAAGCAAATAGTCGCTCCGCAAATCAGGCTGCGCATCCCGCGTGCCCCCCCAATGCAACAACCGATTTACCGCAGTTCCAATTCACCCATACAGAAAGAATCTGCCATGTCCAATTCCAAAGTTGTCGTGATTACCGGTGTGTCTTCGGGCATCGGCCGCGCCACCGCCGCGAAGTTTGCGCTTCGCGGCTGCCGGGTATTCGGCACCGTGCGCAACCTCGCAAAAGCGCAGCCGCTGCCGGGCGTTGAACTGGTCGAGATGGATATCCGCGATGAGGCGTCGGTTCAGCAGGGAATCGAGACCATCATCGCGCAGGCCAAGCGCATCGACGTGCTGGTCAATAGTGCCGGCGTGACGCTGCTCGGCGCGACCGAAGAAACGTCGATCGCCGAAGCGCAGGCGCTGTTCGACACCAACGTGTTTGGCATCTTGCGCACCACGCAAGCCGTATTGCCGCACATGCGCGCGCAACGTTCGGGAAGAATCATCAACATCAGCTCGGTGCTCGGCTTTCTGCCGGCGCCGTACATGGGCCTCTATTCGGCGTCCAAACACGCCGTGGAGGGGATGTCCGAGACGTTGGACCATGAGGTGCGCAAGTTCGGCATCCGTGTGGTGCTTGTCGAACCCTCCTTTACCAAGACTAGCCTGGATATCAATGCGCCCCATGCGGTTTCCAAGGTATCCGCCTACGACGACGAGCGCAGCGTCGTTTCGCAGTCAATTCAAAAAAATGTCCAAAATGCACCGGAACCCGATGGCGTCGCGAGCACGGTCGTCGATGCCGCCTTGGGTACGTGGAAGATGCGCTGCACACCCAAAGGCGAGGCCTCTCTTCTGAGCAAGCTGCGCCGTTTCATGCCAGCAGGGCCAGTGGATGCAAGCCTGCGGAAGACGTTCGGACTGTCCTGAAGCGCGCTGCCCTGAACGAATCCGGCGCACGCACCATCGGAAGAGGCCCATGACGCATCCCGACAACTCCGCAACCACGGCGTCCGCCCCGATGGTTCGGGCTTCGCCCAATTTGCAACCCGCCACCACATCACCTTGGCCGGTGTTCTGGGTTGCCAGCTTTGCGGTGCTTTTTGTCTTGATGACGTGGAGTTCTCTGCCACCGGATTCGACGACACCGGCATCGAGGTGCAGGCATACGACAGCGGGGCGGGTGAATCCGGCGGCCAGCGCCAGAAGCTCTGTTCGGCGCACCCTAGGCAGGGTCCTCCGTGTGCCAGCTTTGCAAGGGCGGAATCGGTGGGAAAGCGTACCAATTGGCAAAGAATGGACGGTTCAGCGCGAAAAGGGAGGATTGCTAAGTCGTTGTTCCAGAACGTCTTTTCGAGCTTGACCGTATCAATCTGCTGCAACAGGACGATTACCCCTACACGGAGAACGCCTCGATGCAAGAGAATCAGGCCGCGCCCAGGATCGGCCGCGAGCTGCAAGTGGCCAATGAACGAAGAGTCATGTCCAACGCCGCGTCGCTGACGTCGCAATGCGTTCGTCCGGTATTTGTGGATGGCGACAAAGTAGTCGTCCGCTGGATTGCGGTGAGATTGTCTTATCCGTATGCAACCTGTCCTTATGGATCACGGGAACTTTAGTCGCGGATGCCATGGTGACCGGAGCCCCCGGAGGACAGGATAAGGAGTTGGCCGTTGCGACCAACTCCTTTTTCAAGGACTGAAGCGCCTTGATATGGGCATCGATTTGTCCGATCTTGGCGCTCAAGCGTTGCTCTATCTCGGCCCGGCCAAACCTGCCGTCAATCAATTGCGGGATGATTTCCCGAATCTCGGCAAGCGAGAACCCGAGCGTTTGCGCGCTACGGATGAATTGAATGTGCCGAACGGCCTGGGTGTCGTATGAACGATAGCCATTGCCCAGCCGAGCGGGCGGCGCCAACAGTCCCACCTTTTCGTAGTGACGCAGGGTATCTGTAGTCGTGCCAACTGCCTTCGCCAACTCGCTGATGTTCACCTGTGGCCCCCGTCAAACGCGAGTCCCTGATTTGTCTTGACCTTGGAGTATACACCAAGGTTTAAGGTGCTCGCGGGATGCACACCACAGGATCCCGGAACCATCGACAAAGGTGACGCCATGTTTCGTACGCTAGTTCTTCTACTGTTGTCTGCTATTGCCATGCCTGCTATC
This sequence comes from Cupriavidus sp. SK-3, assembly GCF_000611145.1. Classification (NCBI taxonomy): domain Bacteria; kingdom Pseudomonadati; phylum Pseudomonadota; class Betaproteobacteria; order Burkholderiales; family Burkholderiaceae; genus Cupriavidus; species Cupriavidus sp. SK-3. The sequence goes on from NZ_JFJV02000153.1 coordinate 14,087, forward strand.
GCCGACAATGGCTCGGCACCAGGCAGCCCATCGACTTCGAGCCAACCCAAGGTAGCTTTTGCGATCATCAGAACCGCGGAGCTATCCGTTACCGAGGCTTTGGTCTACTCCGGCGGGAGCTTCACGCGCAAGGTGAGCAATAACTTCTCCGCGTTCCTGGTGAAACACGGCACTGACACGCTGCTGTTTGACGCAGGGCTCGGCTCGAAGGTGGCCGATCAATATCGGCAAGATATGCCTTGGTGGCAAAGCCTGTTTTTCAAGTACGAGAATCCGGTGGACCCGGTGATCGACCAGCTATTGCGCGCCGGCATGGAGCCCGTTCAAACGATTATCCTGAGCCACAGTCACTGGGATCATGCCAGCGGCATTAGCGACTTCCCGAATGCCACAGTCCTGGTGCATCCCGCGGAGCTGTTGGTGATCAGGCGCCCTACCGATGGCGTCGGCGGCAGTTGGCCCTCGCAAGTCAGCGCGCAATCGATCAAATGGAAAAGCTTGGCATTCGAACCGGTGTCATACAAAGGGTTCGCGAACAGCCGGGATCTCTATGGAGACGGCACGGTCGTGCTCGTTCCTCTTCTCGGCCATACCCCCGGTTCGATCGGCATGTTCATCTCTGTCGACTCCGGTGCACAGTACTTCCTGGTGGGCGATGCAGTCTGGAATGCGAAGGCGTTGAAGCTGGGCAGCCCGAAGTTCTGGGCAGCACGTTGGTTGGTGGATGGCGACATTGAACAAACCCAGGATGCCGTGGATCAGATTCGCGCGCTGGCGGGCGGGCATCCGGATATTGTCGTGGTTCCGGCGCACGATGGGCCGGTACAGACGTCACTGGGATACTTTCCAGCCTGGGTGGAATGAGGTGACGTTCAGGCCGGCGCCTTCCCCATTGCGTGCAGACTCTCCTGACGCCCGCATCAGGCACTGCTGACCGACTCGATGGCCAACGCCAGCTTGGCCACCGCAGGCCCGACCTCCTCCTCGCTGACCCCGCCGCAGCCCAGCACCAGGCCGTTGCGCGAGCGCAGGGGTCTGCCGAGCCTGGTTACATGCCCTGCGGCGACGTGGGCAATATGGACGAATGCCCTGGGCGCGATTCCTCCGACGGGTCGCGCCATACGTACCGTCAGTTCGCGTTCTACACCCTTACCCAACACAGCGCTTCTTCGCGTCATGACTCAAGGCAGGAGCCGTATGCGGTAGCTCTGCACGTACGGATCTGTGCGGGGGGCGGGGGGTAACCTCCGTCCCTACCGCGATCCCCAAGTCGGGATGGTCGATGGTGACGCGCTGCGTCCGCGCAGTTCCTGCCAGAAAGCCTGCAGCACCGCGGCAGGCGCACCCATGCTGCCTTTGCGCACCAGGCTATAGAGCTTGTTGAGGGTCGGCCGGGATTCGTAAATATCTGAAGCTTAAGATATTCGCGAATCCCGGCCATCCCCCAAAACGCACCAGAAAGCCCGAAGAACTACCGTGCCCACGAAGGCACTGTACTGCCGTAAACCCTATTGAACATGTTTTAAATATGTTGCTAATATATTTACGAGCCCGGGGAGCAAGCCGGGAACCGCGATCCGTCCACACCTGACACCGAAGGAGTTCTCATGAGCAATCCACGCTGGCAAGGCGTTTTCCCGGCCATCACCACCAAGTTCCACGCGGACGAAAGCCTTGACGCGGCCGGTACCGCGCAGCACATCGAGTTCCTCATCCAGAACGGGGTTCATGGCCTCGTCACCTGCGGTTCGCTGGGCGAAGCCAGCACGCTGAGCCTGGAAGAAAAGCTCCAGGTAGCGGACATCGCCGTCAGGACCAGCAATGGCCGCGCGCCGGTGCTGGCCAATGTGTCGGAGACAAGCACAAGGGACGCCCTGCGCTATGTGAAAGGCGCCGTCGAGTTGGGCGTGGATGGCTTCATGGTCATGCCGTCCGTCATCTATGTGGCCGACGCGCGCGAGGCCATGCAGAACGTGCGCACCATCGCCGAAGCCGCAAAAAAGCCCGTCATGGTCTACAACAACCCGGTGGCTTACCGCGTCGACCTGAAGCCGGAGCATATGGTGGAGCTGGCGGACTGCGAATGGATCGTCGCCATCAAAGAGAGTACGGACAACATCCGCCGCATCACCGACCTGCGCAACACGGTCGGCGACCGTTACCAGTTGTTCCTCGGCGTGGACGACCTGTCATACGAAGGCCTGGCGCTTGGCTGCGACGGCCTGCTGGCCGGCCTGGTTACCTCGTTCCCGCGCGAGACGGTAGCGCTCTATGATCTGGTCAAGGCCGGCAAATACGCCGAGGCCCTCAAGCTCTACCAGTGGTTCACGCCGCTGCTGCACCTCGATGTCTCGACCAAGCTGGTGCAGAACCTGAAGCTGGTGGAGACGCTGGTTGGCGTGGGCAATGAAAACGTCCGCCGCCCTCGCCTGCCGCTGGTCGGGGCCGAACGCGAGGCCATCGAACAGATCGTTGCCAAATCGCTGGCCACGCGCCCGGCGGCATATCGATCCGTCATCTGAAGCCCGCATGCCGCGGCGTCCCGTCCCGGCCAGTTTCCCTGCATCGCCCATCCGATCACTCGTTCATTCGACTATCCGCATGACCCAGGACATCATTCTCGAGACGAAGGCACTCACCAAGGAGTTCCGGGGCTTCGTTGCCGTGCGCAACGTGGATCTGAAAGTCAGACGCGGATCGATTCACGCGCTGATCGGCCCCAATGGCGCAGGGAAGACGACAGTATTCAACCTGCTCACCAAGTTCCACATCCCGACGCAGGGCCGCATCCTGTTCAACGGGGTGGACATCACGCAGGAGAGATCGTCGCAGACGGCGCGCCGCGGCATTGTGCGTTCCTTCCAGATATCGGCGGTGTTCCCGCAACTGACGGTACTGGAGAACGTCAAGGTAGCGCTGCAGCGCAAGCTCGGCGTCGATTACCACTTCTGGCGCTCCATCGGCACGCTTGGTGCGCTGGACACGCCCGCCCGCGCGCTGCTGGAGCAAGTGGCACTGGAGTCCTTTGCATCTGTGCTGGCGGCGGACCTGCCCTACGGCCGCAAGCGCACGCTGGAAATCGCCACCACCCTGGCACTGGACCCGGAGATGCTGCTGCTCGACGAGCCCACGCAGGGAATGGGGCATGAAGACGTCGACCGCATCAAGGACCTCATTAAGACGGTATCGGCCAACCGGACCATCCTGATGGTGGAACACAACATGAAGGTGGTAGCCGATATCAGCGACACCATCACCGTATTGCAACGTGGCGAGATCCTTGCCGAAGGCCCCTACGCCACGGTCTCGGTCGATCCGGCGGTGCGCGAAGCCTATATGGGGACCGAAGACTATGCATGACCACGCCCGCTCCGTGCAGCCGATGCTGTCGATCAGCAGCCTTCACGCCTGGTACGGCGAGTCCCACGTACTGCAGGGCATCAACCTGGAAGTGATGCCCGGCGAATGCGTGACCCTGCTGGGCCGCAACGGCGCAGGCCGCACCAGCACGTTGCGGGCCATCATGGGCCTGGTGGGCCGGCGCACCGGCTCGATCCAGCTAGCGGGCAAGGAAATCATCGGCTTGCCGCCGCATAAGGTGGCGCACCTGGGAGTCGGCTACTGCCCGGAGGAGCGCGGCATCTATGCCTCGCTCAGCGCCGAGGAAAACCTGACCCTGCTGCCCAAGGTTGGCAGCGCCGGCATGTCTGTCGACCAGATCTACTGCATGTTCCCGAACCTGAAGGATCGCGCCGGCAGCCCCGGCACGCGGCTCTCGGGCGGCGAGCAGCAGATGCTGGCGATGGGCCGCATCTTGCGTACCGGCGCCAACCTGCTGCTGCTCGATGAGATCACCGAAGGCCTGGCCCCGGTCATTGTGCAAAAACTGGGAGAGGTGATCCGCGAGTTGAAGGCGCGCGGCTTCACGCTGGTTCTGGTGGAACAGAACTTCCGCTTTGCCAGGCACCTGGCGGACCGCCACTACGTGATCGAGCACGGCGAGGTGGTGGAGGTAATCGAGTGCGCGGAGGTGGAGGCCAAGCAGGATCGCCTCAATGCGTTGCTGGGCATCTAGTGGCCACATCCCGATCGCATCCGCTATCGACCTGCATCCGGTTGGCATTCAGTTGGTGTTCATAAAGTACGGCAGATCGCTTTTTCACGAGTCCCCTAATGGAGTCACAGTCATGAAATTCAAAGAATTCGCGGCGGCCGTGACCGCTTGCCTTGCCTGCACCGCGCATGCCCAGGTCAGCGACGACACGGTCAAGATCGGCGTGCTCAACGATCTCTCCGGCGTGTACTCGGACCTCTCCGGGCAAGGTTCCGTGATTGCTGCGCGGCTGGCGGTGGAAGAGGTGGGCGGCAAGGTGCTGGGCAAGCCCGTGGAAGTGATATTCGCCGACCACCAGAACAAGCCGGACGTGGCGGCCAACCTGGCCCGCAGCTGGTTCGACCAGGGCAAGGTGGACATGGTGACGGACTTCCCCACGGCCTCGACGGCGCTGGCGGTGATGGAGATCGCCAGGCAGAAAAACCGGATCACCATGCCGTCGTCCGGCTTGGCCACCGCGATCCTGGGCGAGAAATGCTCGCCCCTGAACGCGCAGTGGACCGCCAACACCTATGCACTGGCTGCCGGCACCGCCCGGGCGCTGGTCAAGGAAGGCAAGAAGACCTGGTATTTCATCACCGCGGACTACACCTTCGGCCAATCGCTCGAACGCGATGCTACGCAGGTCATCAATGCCGACGGCGGCAAGGTGCTAGGCATGTCGCGCCACCCCTTCCCGGGCAACGACTTCTCTTCGTTCCTGCTGAAGGCGCAGGCGTCCAAGGCAGACGTGATCGCCCTGGCCAATGCCGGCAACGACACGGTCAACGCCATCAAGCAGGCGAACGAATATGGCATCACCCGCAAGCAGATTGTGGCGCCGCTGCTGACGTATATCTCTGACATCCATAGCATCGGCCTGGAGAAGGCGCAGAACATGTACCTCACCGAGGCCTTCTACTGGGACTACGACGAGCCGTCGCGCGTCTGGTCGAGGAAGTTCTTCGAGAAGGCCAAGCGCATGCCCACCGCGGCCCAGGCCGGCGTGTACTCCGCGACGCTCAGCTACCTGAAGGCCGTGCAGGCCGCCGGCACCGACGAAGCCAAGGCGGTGATGGCGCAGCTGCGCAAGATGACCATCAACGATGCGGTGATCCGCAACGGCAAGCTGCGCGAGGACGGTGCGCTGGTGCACGACATGCTGCTGTTGCAGGTCAAGCGGCCGGCGGAGTCCAAGGCAGCGTGGGACTATTACAAGGTCAAGGCTGTGCTGAAGGGCCCCGACGTGTTCCCGCCGGTCAACCCGGCCTGCCCGATTACCAAGTAGGCCAAGCGCGTCATCCGGCCCTGGCCCCGTACGGGCTGGCTGGCCACTTGCCTACCCTTCCCTGCACATACCATGTCCGATATCACTTCGCAGGCCTTGCTGGCTCAGTTGCTGGTCGGCCTGATCAACGGCTGCTTCTACGCCATGCTGAGCATGGGCCTGGCCATCATCTTCGGCCTGCTCAATATCATCAACTTCGCGCATGGCGCGCAATTCATGGTTGCGGCGTTCCTCACGTGGATGGGTTTCACCCAGCTCCCCGCCTTGCTGGGCACCGAGTTCAGGATCAACTTCTGGCTGGCGCTGGTGCTGGCGCCAATCCTGGTGGGTGCCGTCAGCATCTTGCTGGAAAAGACCCTGCTCAAGCGCCTTTACCATATTGACCACCTCTACGGGCTGCTGCTCACCTTCGGCGTCTCTCTGATGCTGGAGGGATTGTTCCGGCACTTCTACGGGATATCCGGCGCCAGCTACGATCCGCCGCCCCTGCTGCAAGGCGGCGTGGATCTGGGCTTCATGTACCTGCCGGTCTACCGCGCCTTCGTCGTGGTGTTTTCCCTGGCGATCTGTGCCGGTACCTGGTACCTGTTCGAGCGGACCAAGCTGGGGGCGCTGCTGCGCGCCGGCACGGAGAACCCCAAGCTGCTGCAAGCCTTTGGCGTCAACATCCCGCTGATGATCACGCTGACGTACGGCTTTGGCGTAGCGCTGGCGGGGGTGGCCGGCGTCATGGCGGCGCCAACCATGCAGATCAATCCGCTGATGGGATCGAACCTGCTCAACATCGTCTTTGCCGTGGTGGTGATCGGCGGCCTGGGTTCCATACTGGGCGCCATCCTGACCGGCCTGGGCCTTGGCCTGATCGAGGGCCTGACCAAGCTGCTCTACCCGGAAGCGTCCACCGTGGTGGTGTTCGTCATCATGGCCCTGGTGCTGCTCACGCGTCCCGCCGGCCTGTTCGGCAAGGAGAACTAAGGTGAACAAGCTATATACGCTGAATAATGCGAAGGCTGTCCCGCTGTCCATCCGCATCCTGCTGGTGCTGCTGGTGCCCGCCCTGCTCGCCCCTGCCTTCCCGGACATCGTCTACCCGGTATTCATCATGAAGGTGCTTTGCTTCGGACTGTTCGCGCTCGCCTACAACCTGCTGATCGGGTTTACCGGCCTGACCTCCTTCGGGCATGCGGCGTTCTTCGGCTGGTCCGGCTACACCACCGGGATCCTGATGATCCGCCTGGCCGACAAGGGATTCCCGGTGGAGCTGGCGATCCTGGCCGGCGTGCTGGTGGCCACGGCCATCGGGTACATCATCGGCAGCCTGGCGATCCGCCGCACGGGCATTTACTTCTCGATGATTACGCTGGCGCTGTCGCAAGTCGCGTACTTCCTGGCCGTGCAGATTTCCTGGACGGGCGGCGAGGACGGCATGCAGGGCATTCCGCGCGGCAGGCTGCTGGGATTCATCGACCTGGCGTCAGACAACCACATGTATTATTTCACCCTGGCTGTCTTCGTGCTGGGCTTTCTGGCGATCCATCGTATCGTCAATTCGCCGTTTGGCCAGGTACTCAAGGCGCTGAGGGACAATGCGCCCCGCGCTGTCTCGCTGGGGTACGACACGGACCGGTGCAAGCTCTATGCTTTCATGCTGTCCGCCGCGCTCGCCGGGCTGGCGGGCTCCATCAAGGCGCTGGTGCTGCAGCTCGCATCGCTTAACGACGTCATGCTGTCGACCTCGACCGAGGTACTGCTGATGACCTTGCTGGGCGGCCTGGGCACGGCATGGGGGCCGGTGGTCGGCGCTGCCCTGGTGGTCAGCCTGCAGAACTACCTCGCCGCGCTGGGCGGCGTGGTGACCATTATCATCGGATTCACTTTTGTTGTATGCGTGTCGTTCTTCCGGCTGGGCATCGTGGGAGAACTGCAGGCATGGCTGGAACATCGTCAAACCAAGAGAGACAATGCATCATCCTTCCCGACCATCCGTAGCAAAGCGCCGGGCCGCTGACGTTGCATACGACGCCATTGAAGCGCTGATCTGCACCTTGCGGCTGACGCCGGGCAGTCCGGTCAACGAGGCCGAACTGGCCGAGCTCACTGAGATGGGTCGCACGCCAGTTCGCGAGGCGCTGCTGCGCATGGTGTCCATCGGACTGATCGTGCAGCAGCCGCGGCGCGGCTTGCTGGTATCCAATATCGACCTGGCGGATCATCTCGATGTGATCCAGACTCGCCGCGTGCTGGAGCACGTCATCGCGGCATGCGCCGCGCGGCGGGCCAGCGCGCAGGAGCGCAAGGCCATCCTGGCCTGCGCGGAGCGGATGGAAAAAGCGGCGGTGCGTGGCAGGCTCGACGCCTATATGGAAGCGGACCGCGAACTGGACGAAGTCACCCACTATGCCGCCCGCAACCATTCGGCAGTCAAAGCGGTCACCCCGCTGATCGTGCAATGCAGGCGGTTCTGGTACGCGTACCAGCACGAAGGCGAGATCAAGGAAGGCGCCCGCTTCCATATGGAACTCGCCCGGGGTATTGCCACCGGCGACGAAACGGCCGCCCTTGCGGGGGCCGATGCGCTGCTGGATTACCTGGAGCAGTTTGCGCGCCGGGTCATCGACAACTGAGCGGCGCGGGGTTCTGTCGCGATGGAACATGGGACAGGCAGAAACCGTGGAGAATTGCGCAGTTCATACCGCCAGGGAATAAATTGCTGCGCTGCGGAATCAACTCCTATTGAGGCACTGCGCTTGCCCCTTGGCAATCATTTGCATGAGTTCAACGCCTCCCGGGCAAACGCTTATTGAGGCTTGCATAAATGATGACATCGCCACAACTCGGCCTGCTTCCAGCACGCGGCAATGATGTTGTCGCGTTGCTGTGCGCTGCGCAGCCGATTGCGGGCGGTCGTTTTGAGTTCGGCGAGCGAGTGTGGGCAGAAGTTGGCAAGGGCATGCCGCTTGAGCCAGGCCCAGAGATATTCCACCGGGTTCAGGTCCGGGCTGTAGGGCGGAACAAAGGCCATCTGCACCGCACCATCAGTGCTATCGAGGTAGTCGCGCACGATGCGACTCTTGTTCTGCGCGGCGCCGTCCCAGATGATCATCAGGCGGCGCTTGAGGTGCGCGCGCAGTGCCTTGAGGAACTCCACGATCTGTGCACCCTTGATTGCGCCGTCGTAAAGGCGGAACAGGCAGTTGTGATAACTCAGGCCCGCGATGGCCGAGACATGTTTCCAGTTGAAATGAAACTGGATGACTGGCGTTTAACCTTTCGGCGCCCAGGTGCGCACGCGCGTGGGGCGCTCCGATAGCCCGGACTCGTCAATGAAGACGATCAGCCGTTGCTCCCGTGTACACTTTTTTGAGCGCGGGCCAGGTTTTTTGCTTCCACGCCAGCACCGCGTCCTCGTCGCGTTCGATAGCGCGTCGGTCTGGGCGTTGGAGCGAGAAGCCGAGCGAGTCCAGAATGCGCCAGACATGGGCCTCGTTGTATGACACCGCGAAGCGTTGCTCGATGAGTAGACGCACCCGTTTGAGCGTCCACAGTTCGGTGCCAAAGCCATGCTCGGTGGGGCGCTGCAGCAAGGCACGACACAACTGCTCACGCTGGGCATCGTCGAGCAACGACGGCTGTCCACGGGCCATGGTGCGCGGCGCATCGATGCCGCCTTCGTCCAGTCGCGCCTTCCATGTGTACACCGTCTGCCGCGCCACGCCCACCGCAGCCGCAACTTCCGCGACCGGCTTGTTCGCTAACAACATCCGTCCAGCGCGAACCCGCTTTCTGGTCGCTTCGTCCATCTTCCCAGCCATGCAATCGACTCCCGATCAACGCCTTGATCAGATAGCGCGTCAGACTCCAATCGGTTGTCATGATTTATACAATTCTCAATAGTGCGAACACATTTCTCGATTTTTGAGACTATTTCGCACTTGCGATCAATCCACGTAGGAACACCATGATCAGCCGCCCCGACGGATCCAGGCGATCGGTGGTCCTTTGCAGCGCTAGCCCATGCGAAAGTGCCATGAAGGCAGCAGCCAGTTCGTCCGGAGTGGCAGGAGCCGAGCGCCCGAGCTTTTCAAACAATAGGCCGATTACGCCACCGATCTCGGACCGGTGTTTGCCCCATACCTTCTGGTACTCAGCAGCGAACGTCGGGCTGCGTTTGGCATGCAACTGCAGTTCGATGGAAAGCATGCACCAGTCAGCATCTTGATTGAGTGTGGAAGCCCAGGCCTCCAGTTCGGCCAGCATTTGCTCGAGCTGTTGCGCGTTGTTGCCCATGACCGTGGATAGCTGCAGCGCTTCTGCTTCCATGTGCCGTCGCAGCAACTCTAGCAGGATGTCCTCCTTGCTCGAGAAGTTTGAATAAAAAGCGCCTTGGGAATAGCCCGCCTTGTTCGCGATGTCACGGATCGATGCACCTCCATACCCGTTTGACACGAACAAGTGCTGTGCAGCGTTGATCAGACGCTCGCGAGTTTGCGCCTGGCTTTCCTCGCGGGTCAGGCGCCTTCTTTCTATCGTAGTGCTCATGCCCTAAAAGATTTCACATGAAATTTGGATGTCGACCGTCGGGCGGGGCGCCTGGACGAAAGTCAAACACCATTTCAGATGTCACTTGATATTTCAAAATGCCGCATGTATATTGAAAAGTCATATGAATTTTGAAATTCAATCGATATGAAAAAACGCAACAGCCCAAGGTCCGCGTTCGTCACCGGCGCCACAGGCCTTCTCGGCAACAACCTTGTGCGTGAGCTGGTTGCACGCGGTGTCTCCGTCAAGGCCCTCGCCCGCTCGGAGACCAAAGGTATGCAACAGTTCTCGGGAGTGAAAGGCGTTGAACTGGTGCTAGGCGACATGGCGGATGTACCCGCTTTCTCCAGAGCGCTGCAAGGATGTGACGTGGTGTTCCACACCGCCGCCTTCTTTCGAGACAACTTCAAGGGTGGCAGCCACTGGGAAGAGCTCAAACGCATCAATGTGGATGGCACGCAGCAGCTTATCGAGCGGGCATACGACGCCGGCATCCGGCGCTTCGTTCAGACCTCATCCATCGCGGTGCTGAATGGCGAGCCGGGCATGCCCATCGACGAGACCTGCCTGCGTGACCTGGCAGATGCTGACGACGACTATTACCGAAGCAAGATACTGGCCGATCAAGTCGTATCGGCCTTTCTTGAAACGCATCCGGACATGCATGCGAGCTTTGTCTTGCCTGGGTGGATGTGGGGGCCTGCCGATATCGGCCCTACCTCGTCAGGACAATTTGTCAACGATGTGGTGCTTGGAAAATTGCCAGGGTTGCTGCCAGGGAGCTTCTCGGTTGTCGATGCTCGTGACGTAGCGAGGGCGCAGATTTCAACTGCAGAGCGCGGCCAGCGCGGCGAACGCTATCTGGCTGCCGGCCGCCACATGACTATGCAGGAATTGGTTCCCTTGGTGGGGAAGATCGCGGGCATCAAGACGCCGACAAGGAACTTGCCTTTCCTGCTTCTGTATTTCCTGGCGGCAGCACAGGAGCTCTACGCGAGGATGAGCGGCAAACCCATCTTGCTCAGCTTGGCGACGGTGAGGCTGATGCGCAAGGAGGCGGGACGTAGTCATTTCATTCACACAAAGAGCGAGCAGAAACTTCAACTGAAATTTCGCCCCATCGAGCAAACCGTTGCCGATACGGTCGCTTGGTATCGCCGCAATGGCTGGCTACCCAGTGCGTCGCCCCAATAACGCCAGGTAGACCTCTTCATCGCCGTAGTTCTGGGGGGGCCGAACCCCAAAAAGGAAAGACTATGACGGACAAATTGATCTTGAAACTCTTGACGCTCCTTGGAGCCGTCCTTCTTGTTGCGGTTGTGCCGCGCGAATCCGCTGCGCAGGGCATCCCCTCAGTCAGGGCCGCGGACAGCATGGCCGAGTTCTGCAGGAAAGGACAGGCTGAGTACCCGGGAGGCATCGCTCGCATGCATCCTTCGTTCAAGTTCAACATCTGTTGGTGGCTCGAGGATGCCGGCATAGAGCCAAGCACATTCGATGACGTCGTTGGAACTCTGCCGGAACATGTGGGACCGTTGGAGCCGACCTGGCAAGCGACTTTTAGCAAGGCCGCTCAGATGCATCTGGAACAAGCTCACGTGGCCGAGGAGCGGGGCGACAATGCGTCCGCATCGGCCGCTTACAAAAAGGCCGCTTTCTATCTGCGGATGAATCGGTTACCCAAGCAGATCCCCGCTGCAGATCTGCAGGCGACCGAACGAGCCTACGCGGTCTTGGGAAAACCGCTCCAGCGAATCAAATTCAAGGCCGGCGAAAAAGAATTCGTTGGCTACTTCCGTGCACTGTCAACGCGAAGCGGCAGCAATGAGAAGCCGCCGGTGCTGGTCATTCTCGGCGGCCTCGACAACCTGAAGACGGAGATGATCCGGCACAGCGACTACTTCATGGGCCGCGGGTTTGCAACCCTCATTGTGGAAAATCCAGACACCGGGGAGAATCAATTGGGATTCCGTCCGGAGTCCTCTACGATGCTTGACACGATTGCGGACTACATCAAGACTCGCAGCGACCTGGACACAAGCCGAGTGACCGTGTACGGCTGGAGCATGGGGGGCTATTTGGGAACACTTGGCGGGCTGCGAAACGACTTCTACCAAGCGATTGTCAATATAGGTGGCCCCAGCGATTCGAGCTTCGGACAAGAGCATTGCGAGAAAGCGCCTGCATGGATCGTCGCTCCCTACACTGTATTTGCCAACATGAATCCGCTGACGACACCTCGTCAGGCGATGTGCGAATACTACGAAGCGTTCCAACTCTCACGTCAATTGAAGATGCCAACCGCGGCGCAGTTGCGCAAACCCATTCTCATGGTGAACGGCGCCCGCGAAGATCTCGTATCCAGAGATGAGCCTACATCTCTTGCCGCTCTTGGCTTCAATGTGACGCAACTGGTCTTTGGGGATGATGGCCACACGGCGGAGTCGAACATGCGAGAGCACTTCGAGTTCACCGCGAACTGGCTCATGCGACGGCTAAAAATCAGCAATTGATTTGGCCGCTGACAACAAATCGATTAATTCTCGTCCCGCACAATGGACAGAGAAATTATCCCGATGCGCCGCTGTCGAGCTTGAGCGTGGGCCTGTCCGCCGAAGGGCTGCCCGAATACATCAGCCAGCGCAGCCGCTGGGGCCTGGGCACGATCCAGGTCGCGCTCACGGCCGACGGTCCGCTGCGCGGCCGCGGCTATACGCTGGGCCAGCGCCTTCACTACGTGCACGGACTGCTTCACTGGTTAAGCCGTCCTTTCACGCTGATGCTGCTGGCCGGGCCATTGCTGTACTGGTACTTCGACGTCCCGACCCTGTATGGCGAACCGATGCGGTTCCTTGCCTACGGTGTGCCCGCGCTGCAGATGTACTGGGCCTACAGCATTTGGGTGACGGACTCGCGCGCGCTGCCGATCTTTACCGAAGTCACGCAGATCGTGTCCGCGCTGGCGGACCCCCAACTTCCTGCTTGGGGGGCGCTCTGCGGAGCGCCTTTTTCTATTTCGGCCAGCGCTGCGACACGCCCAGATAGCCGCCAATCGCCTTCGCCACGCCACCGGCGAGCGCTTCCACGCCGACACCGGCGGCGCCCTCGATCGCCTTGCCCGCCAGCCTGCCCATCCACGACTGCGGCTTGCCTGCCATTCCCGTCCCCTTCGCCCTCGCCGCGTCCAGGTCGGCTTGCAATCCGGCGAGATCCACTTCCTTGAGCCCCAGCGCCAGGAGCTGCTGGTGCAAAGCGTACGGTTCTGCCGCTACGCTGATGACGGGGTGGTCCATTGCAAGAGCTTGGCCCAGGCCAAGCTGGCGTTAGACAGGATCGGTAAGCGGTTCGGCGAATGCGGGCTCGAATTGCACCCGGGCAAGACAAGGATCGTCTACTGCCGGGACGTCAATCGGCGGGAACCACATCCTGATGTCCAGTTCACCTTCCTGGCGTACACATTCCGGCCGCGCAAAGCGGTGGACAAGTATCAGCGGATCTATGTGAACTTCGCACCGGCGGTCAGCCGTGACGCCCTCAAGGCGATGCGGCAGACTATTCGGGGATGGCATCTGCAACTGATGTGCGACCGTGAATTGGGCGATCTGGCGGCAAGGTTCAATCCGATTCTGAGGGGGTGGCAGCAGTACTACGGCCGCTTCCATGGCTCGGCGATGTCGGTGATCTGGAAACACATGAATGACTACTTGGTACGCTGGATGATGCGCAAGTACAAGCCTCTCGCTCGCCGTAAAACGCGGGCGAGACACGCCCTCGGGCGGCTTGCGCGTCGATTCCCCACTGCCTTTGTGCATTGGAGAATGGGATGTCTACCTGCGGTTGGATGATGGGAGCCGGATGAGTCGAGAGGCTCACGTCCGGTTCTGCGAGAGGCTGGGGGTGAAACTCCCCCTGCCTACTCACCCAGTAAAGCAGTCCGCGGCCTGCAGGTGGGCCAGGGTCAGGCCGTGCTGGGCCATCTGGATGCGGATCCAGGTGATGGCTTCGGCGCACTCGATTTCGATCGACTTCATTTTAGGTGCACAAATTTGAGGAAGCTGCGGAGCAGGATCCTGCGTTGTCGTCTCAAAGACCGTTCGGCCTCAACATTGTTCCGGCGAATCGCTGGTATATTTGGCATATATGTCATTTCCGGCTTTATCCTGGCACGCCCCCTGCCACGCCAGTGCTCGATCTCCTACCGTCACGCTATGCACTGGAAACAAGAGGACCCCGTTTAGCAGCGCGTGCTCAGTCCAGCGCACATCACGCTCGGGCAACTTCACCATGTCGTACAGATGGTCGCGGGCTGGACGGACGAACATCTGCACCAGTTCACTTTGCCCCCGAGCAGATCAGCGCTTAACCACGCGCAAGGTGCCAGCGCCAACATGAACAAGGGCCCCCGAAGGAGCCCCTGTCAGTAACTTTTCTGTTTCGAGGTCAGTTACAACCCAAGGCGGCAATTAAGCGGCCAATGCGAACTTTTCGTCGTTAGCATTTACTTCGATTTAGTTTTAACGTCTTCTCTGACGAGTTGCCTCACGACCCTATCTCCCCCTGTCGAAACCAGGTCAGGCCCATCAGAAGCACACTACCCGTGCAATGTGCTTCTGGTGGACCTGGGCGGAATCGAACCGCCGTCCAGAGGGCCTTCAAGAAGAAGGTTCACAACCATTATCGGGAACCTTGCGGCACCCGACCGTGTAAATTCTACGCCACCTGCCGGTGGCGTCAAGGCAGTTCGCGGGCGGCTCTACAACGACCCGAAATTCGTATAGCGAAGCCCTGCAAACCGCTCGCCGCAAAAGCCCGCGTGTCTGATTCAGCAAGACTGGCCAACCCTCGCCAAGCGCCACGGCGTTGAGGTCCATCCCGCAGACGTCACCATCGGCCTCTGGGATTCACCCCTCGAACGCGTGGAAGGCAATCCGCCGGCCGGGCGACTTGGGCTGTCGCTGTTGCGCGGAATGCGCGAGAAAACCGCGAGACAGATCGAGATCGCCCGCGCGGTCATTCGAAGCCATCAAGGATCTGTCTCGTCGCTGCGAGCTCGATTGACACGACCTTCAAGAGTGATGGCCGGGATTCGTCAAAAATCCGCCGCACCTCCGGCTAACCGTTTGATTACAAATCGGAACGCCCCATCACGGCACGCCCCGTGACTCCCGTGGTGGGCACCCGGAAATGTTCCACCATCTGGCCGGCGTGGATTGCCCGCTGCAGCCAGTCCGGCATGGCGCCGCGGCCGTCCCAGCCCTGCCCGTGCGCGTTGCGGTAGCGCACCGACCCAGGTGATGGCGCCGGGGGCGTCTCGGTAAAGCAGCCAGCGGCCTGCAGGTCGGCCAGAGTCAGGCCGTGCTGGGCCATCCCTCAAGCAGAGTCGATCCATCTGCACGGCAGTCACACCAGCCAGGGAGTGCCGTACTCTGGCCAGCTCATCGTGACTTGCTGATGTCTGGTGCTCAGGTCGCGGCCGGGATCTTCTTGGGGCGACCTCCGAGCTTGCCGTTCTGGCGCGCGGCCGCCACCTTGGCGGCACTGGCGCTGGCGCCGCCGCGTTTGCCCATCTGGGCCGCCATCCAGCGTTTGGAGCCCAGAAAACCTTCGAGCAGCGCCGGCAGATAGAGGTCCGCGTCGATGCGCGGGAAATGAATGCCCAGCCCTGACGGGCTGATTTCGGCATCTGCCAGGTCGGCCGGATGTGCATGCTCGAGGCCTTGCGCCGCCCTTGGGGGAAAGGCGAGCTCGAGCCCCGAGGCCAGCGCGATCACCACACGCCCCACCCGGCGGTCGTACTTCACCGACACAACCACCGGCACGGCGGCCTTCTTCTCGGCGCCGCGCGCGTTGGCCGCAGTGATCTCGGCATCAGTAAGGGAGGCCATGGATACTTCTCCATTCGCTGCACAGGGCAGCCAGGTGGGTGGTCAGGCCATCGACGATCCGGCCCAGGTCCTTCGCGCCGAACCCGTAGTTCTCGCGCAGCTCAGGCGGTCCGCCCGGGCAGTGCAGGTTAAACACCGCCTCGCAGCCCTTGCCCATCACATGCACGTGCGCCGGCCTGTGATCGTTCGGATAGATGGCAACGCGCAGGCCAAAGAGCGAGAAGACTGTCGGCATGAATTATTATAGCAAACCTAATCGTTTGGGTTATCTAGTTCGCCGAATCATACAAGGTTCCCATATGGTGTGGAATGGGCGCTGCTTGTTGGACCCGGCAAGCTGATTGACGCGCACTTCCCGGCACGGGTTCGCGTAGTACACGGATCGCCGAAATTCGCGGCGCGCCCCGCTATTCCCACAATGAGCACCCGGAAATGATCCACGGTCTGCCCGGCATTGA